>JBOGDU010000105.1:0-2794 GCA_050743145.1 Jiangellaceae bacterium
CGATCCGGTGGCGGGTGCTGCGGGATCTGACCGACGCCTCTGACCGCGACGTGGCACGGGAGCGGGCCCGAGTCGCCACCGAGGGCTGGGGCGCCCGGCTGCTGGCGGTTCAAGACCAGGACGGTCACTGGGGTGGCGGCGTCTACTCGCCCAAGTGGACCTCGACGACGTACACGCTGCTGCACCTGCTGTGGTTGGGTCTGCCGCCCAGGCACGCGGCCGCGCTTCGCGGCTGCGAGCGGCTGTGGGAGTGGCAGGCCCGATGGCGTGTGCCGGAGACCTGCGTGGTCAGCATCCTGGTGCGGCTCACCAGCGCTCACGGGTACGAGGCGGTCCGCCTGGACGACCTGGTGGAGGACCTGATCAATCAGCAGCTGGCCGACGGCGGGTGGAACTGCGCCACCCGCACGGACAAGACCAAGCACAGCTCTTTCCACACCAGCATCCAGGCGCTGGAAGCCCTCGATGCATATGCCAGCGCAGGAGGCCAGGTCGACGCGAGCGAGCCGCGGAGAAGGGGCCACGAGTTCTTCCTCCACCACCGGCTGTACCAGTCACACCGAACCGGAGCGGTTGCCATCCGCGGCAGCACCCGGTTCTCCGCCTTCCCCGAATGGCACTTCGACGTGCTCCGCGGCCTCGAGCACTTCTGCCAGGCCGGAGTTCCGCGCGACGAGCGGTTGCGCGACGCCATCGAGGTGGTACGACGCGCACGCCGCACTGACGGCCGATGGCCCACCTACGCCGCGTACCCCGGACGGCACTGGTTCCAGCTCGAGCCGCCAGGTGCGAGCCGGTGGAACACCTACCGGGTGCTGTGCGTCCTGCGCTGGTGGCATCACTGAACGAGTGAGCTTCAGAGGAAATGTCATAACCAAGATACGTGCCGTCCCCTTGCCTCAGACACGTCCCATCGCGGCGCGCCCGGACGATAGCCGTATGCAAGGGCACAATGCGGTGATCAGGTGACGCGGAAACCGATGCGGACCTCAATCGGAGGACACCGGGAATCGTCGCCACAGTTTGGCACGCCGGTTGCGGTGACAGCGGCGTCGCCGGGTCGTAGGGCCGTCACGATCCACTCCATGAAACCCGGGTCCGCGAAGTAGTCGACCTGTATCAGGGCGACGGCATCGCTCTCAACTGCCGGCTGCTCCCATGCCCAGGAGCTGTCCAGCCGAAGGGGCACCTCCGCGCCGACCGTCAGACTGATCAGCCGGCCGTCGTCGTCCTGCGTCAAGACCGCTGGCGCCGGTTCGGGGGATGTTGGCATTTCGGTGTCCTGCCTCGGTGTGCTCGATTCCATCGGGGTGGGCTCGGCCGTCTGGCCGGTGTGGGTGGGCTCAGCGGTCCCCTCTGCCGGCGAGGTCTCAGCCGTTGTCTCGCCCGACGGCCCTTCGCCTCCGCAACTCGCGATCGCCGCTGAAAGCATGCAGGCGACCATCAGGGTACGCAACGGCCGCAATCCTTGCGACCGCCCAGCACACTGCGGAATGTCATACACGTGCGGCACCATACCCGCCCTTGTTTTCTACACCAGTAGGAAGTTTTCACCAGGACTATCCGAAAGTAAATCGCAGCGTTACTTTCTCGCTACCGCATCTTATCGGGCAGCGGGAGGTCGGTCACGCGGTACTCGTTCCTGCTGTTCCAACTCTAGCTCTTGGTGCCGTCCCAGAAGGACGGCCGATCGGTAGGAGGAGTGCCATGCGTAAAAGACGAATTGCGCTGCTCACTCCGCTTGCGCTGGCAGCAGTACTGGCTGTGCCCTATCCGGGCGGAGCCGTGCCGGCGCAGGACGGAGAGCAGGGTCCGGGGTTCCTGACCGGGCCCAACGAAGGCGATCCCGAAGACATCGCACTCGACTATCTGAGGGACAACCGAGACGAGTACGGCGTCACGCAGGCCGACCTGAGTGACATGGCGGTCCGCACCAGCTACTCCAGCAAGCACACCGGGGTCACGCACGTCAACCTGTTCCAGGAGTTCCAGGATCTCGAGGTCTTCGGCGGCACCGCAACGGTCAGCGTCGCCACGGACGGAAGCGTCGTCTTCGTCGGCCACACCCTCGTCGCCGAACTGGCCGAGGGGGCCTCCGGCAGCGTGGAGTCCGACGCAGCCGGAGCTGTCGAAGCTGCCGCGGACGAGCTCGGTCTCGACGACCCAGCCGGCCTGCGTACGCTGCGCAGCCCGACCGGACCGGACCGGGAAACGCTGCTGTCCGGCGGTGGCATATCGGACGCGCCGATTCCTGCCCGCCTGGGCTGGCAGCCGACCGACGACGGCCTGCGCCTGGCATGGCAGCTGGTCATCGACGACTCCTCCGACGTGCACCTGTTCAACGCCACCATCGACGCCGAGACGGGCGACCTGCTCGACGTCGACGACTGGACCACCGAGCACAGCCCGGCAGCCATGGCGAGCACGCTGGCCCGGTCAGGAGCGCAGGCGAGCACGGCAGGCACGCACCAGCCGGCGAACCCGGTCGAGGACGGCTCCAACTACCGGGTTCTCGAGGTTCCGACCGAAAGCCCGAACGACGGGCCGCGGACGCTGGTCACCAACCCCGCCGACGGGGACGCCTCGCCGTTCGGCTGGCACGACACCGACGGTGCTTCGGGGGCGGAGTTCACCGTCACCCGAGGCAACAACGCTCACGCCTACCTCGACCAGGACAACAACAACCAGCCCGACTTCGGCCAGGACGTCGACGGCGGGGCCGGTTTGAGCTTTGACTTCGACGCCGACCTGAGCGAACACGCCCAGGACTACCGCGACGCGGTGGCGTCGAACC
>JBOGDU010000106.1:0-3981 GCA_050743145.1 Jiangellaceae bacterium
CGCGTAGGGATGGTGAGCGGGCGTGGACGCCGTCATCGAAGCTCTGCCGCTCTACTGGCAGGGGTTTCGCACCACGCTGGCGCTGACGCTGATCTCCGGTGTGATCGCGCTCGTCCTCGGCACGGTGCTCGGCGCGTTCCGGGTCTCGCCCGTGGCGCCTCTGCGGTGGTTCGGGACCGCCTACGTCGAAATAGTCCGAAACACGCCCCTCACCTTGGTGTTCATCTTCGTAGTCTTCGTCGGGCCCCAACTCGGCTACGTGCCGGACGGGTTCTTCGCGCCCGCTGTCATCGCGTTGTCGGTGTACACCGCGGCGTTCGTGTGCGAGGCGGTCCGCTCCGGGGTCAACAGCGTCGGTGTCGGTCAGGCCGAGGCTGCGCGCGCCGTCGGGTTGACGTTCAACCAAACCCTGGGCGCCATCATCCTTCCGCAGGCGTTCCGTACGGTGATCCCGCCGTTGATCAACATCTTCATCGCGCTCACCAAGAACAGCTCGGTCGCCGGCGGGTTCTTCGTCGTCGAGTTGTTCGGTCTCGCTCGCCGGTTGCCCACGACATTTCCCGCAGACATCATCCCGGTGCTGATCGGTGTCGGTGTCTTCTACCTGATCATCACCATTCCAGCCGGCATCCTGGCCAGCCGGGTCGAACGGAAGGTGGCGTTCGCCCGATGAGCCTGGTCCTGTACGACGCTCCCGGGCCGAGAGCTCGCCGGCGGGCCATTGTCGGGTCCGTCATCGGCGGACTGGTCGTCCTGGGGCTGCTCTATCTCGCCTACCGGCAGCTGGGTGAGAGCGGCCAATGGGACGCCGAACGGTGGCAGATCTTCACCGACCCACCGATGGGCTTCGCCGCCGAGGACGTCTGGCGCTCGCTGCTGGTCACGGGGCTGGGCGCGACCTTGCGGGCTGCAGCGGTGTCCGCTGTGATCGCCATCGCGGTCGGCGTCATCCTGGCGATCGCACGCATGGCCCGTTCGCCGGTCGTGAGGGTTCCGACGACCGTCGTCATCGAGTTCTTCCGCGGGCTGCCAGTGGTGCTGCTGATGTTCTTCGGCGTCATCGCGATCGGCCTGCCGATCTTCTGGGGCGTCGTCTTCGGCCTGGTGATCTACAACAGCGCGGTCATCGCCGAGATCCTCCGGGCAGGCGTCGTCTCACTACCCAGAGGCCAGTCGGAAGCCGCCTACGCGATCGGCCTCACCCGGCCGCAGACGCTGTTCACGATCCTGCTCCCCCAGGCCGTCAGGCGCATGCTCCCGACGCTGGTCAGCCAACTGGTCGTGCTGCTGAAGGACACGTCGCTCGGGTTCATCATCGGCTACGCGGAGCTCCTGCGAAGGCTTCAGCAAAACACACAGTTCTTCGGTCAGCGGTACTGGTTCCAGTTCTTCGTCGTGGGCGCCGCGATCTACATCACGGTGAACTTCACGATCTCGCGGCTGGCCGTCTGGCTCGAGCGCCGTGGTACCAAGAAGGCCGCCGGCGGCGTCGCTGCCGCCGACCCCGACGCCGAGATCACCGAGGCTAGAGCCGCCGGCGCGGAACTCTAGGGCGCGCGCGGCCGTCAGCGGGCGAACTCGGTGGCCCTGGACTCGCGGACGACGGTGATGCGGATCTGCCCCGGGTAGGTCAGCTCCTCCTCGACCTGCTTGGCGATGTCGCGGGCGAGCACGCCGGCGGCGAGATCGTCGACGACGTCCGGCAACACCATGACGCGGATCTCCCGGCCGGCCTGCATCGCGAACACCTTCTCGACGCCGTCGTGGGCCTTCGCGATCTCCTCCAACCGTTCGAGCCGCTTGACGTACGCCTCCAGTGACTCGCGCCGCGCTCCCGGGCGCCCGCCGGAGATCGCGTCGGCCGCCTGGGTGAGCACGGCCTCCACGGTGCGGACCTCGACCTCGTTGTGGTGGGCCTCGATGGCGTGGACGACGTCGTCGTGCTCGCCGTAGCGGCGCGCGATTTCGGCGCCGATGATCGCGTGGCTGCCCTCTACCTCATGGGTCAGCGCCTTGCCGATGTCGTGCAGCAGGGCACACCGCTTCAGCAGCGTCACGTTCATCCCCAGCTCGGCGGCCATCATGCCGGCCAGGTGGGCCGACTCGACCAGGTGCTTGAGCACGTTCTGGCCATACGAGGTGCGGTAACGCAGGCGACCGAGCAGGGCCACCAGGTCCGGGTGTATGTCGGTGACACCCACGTCGACGAGGGCGTCCTCGCCGGCCCGCACGCACAGTCTCTCCACCTCGGCCTTGCTCTGCTCGTACTGCTCCTCGATCCGGTGCGGGTGGATGCGTCCGTCGAGTACGAGCTCCTCGAGGGCCAGGCGCGCGACCTCACGGCGGACCGGGTCGAAACACGAGAGCAGGACGGCCTCGGGTGTGTCGTCGATGATGAGGTTGACGCCTGTGACCTGCTCGAAGGCCCGGATGTTGCGGCCCTCGCGCCCGATGATGCGGCCCTTCATGTCGTCTGCCGGCAGGTGCAGCACCGACACGACCGACTCCGCGGTCTGCTCGGAGGCCAGGCGCTGAATGGCGAGCGTGATGATCTCGCGGGCCCGAGCCTCGCCGTTCTCGTTGGCCTCGCGCTCGATCTCGCGGACGAGCAGGGCCGCCTCGCGCTTGGCCTGCGTCTCGACGGCGGCCACGAGTTCGGCCCTGGCCTGCTCGGCAGACAGGTTGGCGGCCCGCTCCAGGATGACCAAGCGTTCCTGTTCGACCTCACGGAGCTCGAGCGTCTTGCGCTCGATGCCAGCCGCGATCTCCGCCAGCTCGCCCGCGCGTTCCTCATGACTACGGACCTCGGCGTCGAGGCGCTCCTCACGCTCGGTGAGCCGGCTCTCCCGGCGCTCCATGTCAAGGCGCTGTGCGTTGAGGTCGGCGCGGGCCGTGCCTATCTCCGCCTCGGTCCGCAGCCGCACCTGCTGGGCGTCGTCGGCCACCTGGGCAGCGCGCTGGCGGACCTGCTCTGCTTCCGCGTGCGCGTGGGTTCGCAGGTCGTCGACCTCCGACCGCGTGCGTGCCCGCATCTCGTCGGCGTCTCTGCGGGCGGCGGCGAGCGTGGCATCGGACAGTGACGCGCTGCCGTCCGGACCGGGTGCCGCCGCGTGTGGTGCATGGCCCGGCCGGCGGAGGAGGGCGAAGACGACGACCCCGAGCAGCACGACGACAGGGATTCCGACGACCAGTACAGCTGCCCCGATGTTCATGGTCGGCTCCCTCTATGTCGGCGCCCGCACGCGGACGCTGCTCATGTGGGGTCCGTACCGCGGGCCGCGGCGACACCGGGTAGCACAACCGGCCCGGTCACCCGCGACGCGGGTGCCGAGCATCTCCGGCGCAGTGCGCCGGCTCCGGTCCCTGGCGACCAGGGACTACTGCTGTGTCAGACCTACCGGTCGGGGACCGGAGAAGTTGCCGTGTCTCTCGTGCGTGTCGTGTTGTCTACGGAATCCGCGGTAGCGGAGTTTCCCCTCCTTCTCTGGAGGCTACGAGGAGGTAACGAAACGGTCAAGGAGGCCGGCAGGCCGCCCTACGCGGGAACGCAGGCCTCGGGCGGTGCCGACGTGCTACTGACGCCGTTCGATGCGATGTGCTCGGCGATGTGCTCAGCGTCCCTCCCGACGCCGCCGACCAACGACGATGTCAGTGCGTACAGGAAGGGTAGGCCCACGAGGTACAGGCCGGGCTCGGCGCTCACCACGCCGCGATCGTGGACCGGCTGCCCGTCGTCGTCGAAGACCGGCATGTCGATCCATCCCAAGTCCGACCTGAACCCGGTGCACCAGATCACGTTCGACACGTCGATGGCGCGACCGTCCTCGACCACGGGGGAACCGTCGCGTACACCGACCGTCCTCGGCACGCGTTCGACCCCGGCGGCGTCGAGATCCTTCGGCTTGACCCGCGCGAGTGGATGACCGCTCGACAGCAACGTCGACCGAAGCTTCCTGCCCACACGGGTACGCACGGTCAGCA
>JBOGDU010000107.1:0-4675 GCA_050743145.1 Jiangellaceae bacterium
ACGCGACCTGGGCGGCGTATCCGCCGAACTCCTGCCCCAGCGTCACCGGGGTCGCGTCCATGAGGTGCGTCCGGCCCGACTTGACGACCGTCTCGAACTCGGCCGTCTTGCGTCGCAGGCTCTGTTCCAAGTGGCGCAGCGCGGGCATCAAGTGGTTGACGACCGCATCGGTTGCGGCCAGGTGGATGCTCGACGGGAACGTGTCGTTGCTGGACTGGCTGGCGTTGACCTGGTCGTTCGGGTGGACCGGGCGTCCCAGCCGCTCCGAAGCGAGCGTGGCCAGCACCTCGTTCATGTTCATGTTGCTGCTGGTGCCCGAGCCGGTCTGGAAGACGTCGATCGGGAACTCGGCGTCCCAGCGGCCGTCGGACACCTCGTCGGCAGCGGCGATGATCGCCTGCGCGACGTCGTCGTCGACGACCCCCAGTTCGGCATTGACCGACGCCGCCGCGGCCTTGATCCGCGC
Source organism: Jiangellaceae bacterium (assembly GCA_050743145.1). Lineage (GTDB taxonomy): Bacteria > Actinomycetota > Actinomycetes > Jiangellales > Jiangellaceae > DASRTE01. Next base: position 467 of record JBOGDU010000107.1, read on the forward strand.
CAACGCCGCGATCTGCGCGGACTCCAACGGTGCGCCGCTGATCGGGAAGTTCTCCACTGCCCGCTGGGTCTGCGCACGGTACTTGGCCGCCGCAGGGACCCGGATCTCACCCATCGTGTCCTGCTCAACCCGGTACTCGCTCATCCGCCCATCATCGCGGCTGTCGTGATCGCGTCGCGACCTGGGGCGGTCACGCCTGCCGGCGGGCCAGGTAGAGGTGGTACGTCACCGAGCGGCTGTTGCGCTCGACGGTGTGGACCACCTCCTCGCAGCGCCCGACGACTTCGGCCAGTGTTGTCTCCAGGGCGGCGGACGGGGCTGCCGACCAGACGGCCACCACACCGCCGGGCGCGAGCGCCGTCGCGACGTCGCGTACCGAGGCCGGCTGGTAAACCGCCGCATTCGCAGCGCGGACCAGGAAGTCGGGTCCGTTGTCGACGTCGAGGACCACACCGTCGTACGTTCCGGCAACGGCATGGCGCAGCACGTCGCGGACGTCGGCCACGGTGACGTGCACCCGCGGATCCGCAAGCACGGCATCAGCCCCGGGAACCAGCCCCGCGCGCAGCCACTCGACGAGCAAGGGTTCGATCTCGACGACGTCCACCCGGCCGACGCGATCGTCAGCCAGCAGGCAGCCGAGCGTGACGCCGAGCCCGAGGCCGCCCACGAGAATCCGGCCCGGCGTGGCGAGGCGGTCGAGAACCTCGTCGGCGAGCTGGCGCTCGGTCGAGCTATCCACCGTGTCCATGAGGAACACGCCGTTGACGATCAGCTCGTACACGGGATCGTCGGCGGCGTCCGCTGCGACCCGGCGCCGCAGCGCCAGTTCACCGGCGACGCCCTCGGCTCGGGCGAGCGTCTCCGGCGCCGCGTCCCCGAGATCGCGATTAGGGCCGCCGCGCGACACCACCGAGAATGAAGCCTGTCGGTGGCTCGTCGGCTGCCACCATGGCGTCGGGACGCCAGTCTGACGCTCTCACCAGACCGGGATCGACCAGCTCGAACCCGTCGAAAAAGGCCAGGATCTCGTCCCGGCTGCGGGGCACCATGGGCTCTCGTGCCTGGTCGAACACGTGGCGGATGTGGGAGACGTACTCGGGCGGCTGGTCGTGGCTGGTGATGTGCGACACGAGCAGGTAACTGCCGGGCACCATGGACTCGCGCAGGCGGGCCACGATCCCGGCGGGATCCTCCTCGTCGGTGACCGAGTGCAGCACCGCTGCGAGAAGGACGGCGGTGGGGCTGGTGAAATCGATCATGCTGGCGACGGTTGGATGGTTCAGGATCTCGTCCGGTCGGCGCATGTCCGCCTGAAGGGCAGTGGTGGTGTCGGGGTCTGGAAGCAGCGCGAGGCTATGTGTGATCGCCACCGGGTCGTAATCGACGTACACCACGCGGACGTCGGGGGAGACGGCCTGGGCGACCTCGTGCACGTTGCCCTGCGTCGGCAGGCCGGATCCGAGGTCGAGGAACTGCCGTATCCCCGACTGGGCAAGGAACCGCACCGCGCGGCCGAGGAAGGCACGATTCTCCAGAGCCGGGCGGCCACCGTACGGGATGGTGGCGTAGATCTGCTCCATCGCAGCCCGGTCGACGGCGAAGTTGTCCTTGCCGCCGAGCGCGTAGTCGTACATCCGAGCGACGTTCGGCACGGTCGGGTCGACGCCGGTGGGAAGTTGGTCCGGCATGCTCAACGTTCCTCCCCTCGTGGAAGTTCGGCGCGATCATACTGTCGCAGTTCCATGCCGAGGCGGTAGGTGCTAGGTCCGCTCGACGATGCCGTCGGCGAGGTGGAGCTCGTCGTCGCAACGCGCCGCGACGTCCGGGTCGTGGGTCGCGACGACGACCACGGCGCCACGGTCGGCCTCGGCCCGGAGCTCGGCGACGACCCGGTCGCGGTTCACGGCGTCGAGCTCGGCGGTCGGTTCGTCGGCGAGGATGAGGGTGGGCACGATCACGAGGGCCCTTGCCACGGCCACCCGTTGGCGCTGCCCGCCGGAGAGCTGCTCGACCAACCGGTCGGACAGACCGGTCAGGCCCATCCTCGCCAACGCGTGCGCCGCCTGCGTCCGCACCCTCCGCCCACCGATGCCTCGGGCCTGCAGTGCGACCTCGACGTTCTCCTGCGCGGTGAGCACCGAAACCAGCCCATAGAGCTGGAGGACGACACCGGTATGGAGCAGGTGCCGCGCGTCGCCTGGAACGACGGTGTTTCCGGCGAACCTGACCGTGCCCGCGGCCGGGGCGAGCAAGCCGGCGAGGACCGCGAGCAGCGTGGTCTTCCCCGAGCCTGACCGGCCCGTGACGGCGAGAAGCTGGCTCGGACCGACCGAGCAGCCGACGTCGGACAGGATCAGCCGCTGCGGTGCCCGCACGGTGATCGCTTCGGCGCTCAACGTCGCGGGCGCAACGCTCGTCTCGGTCACGAGGACTCCTTCGAGATCCGCAGGTCGCCCTCGTCGTCCTCGACGCGCACCAGCGTTCCGGCCGGCCAGTCGGGGAGCAGCCGGTCCGGGATGTGTACCGAGCCGTCCTTCCCGACCACCGAGTAGAGCTCGCCGCGGCGTCCTTCGGCGCCGACCCTGCCGTCGCGCATGGAGACCGTGCGACCCAGCCGCTCACCGACGTCGGGGTCGTGCGTCACGACGACGACCGTCGTGCCGAAGGTCTCGTTGATCTGGTCGATCAGGTCCAGCACCTGTTCCCGGTATCCGTGGTCGAGGCTGGACGTGGGTTCGTCGGCGAGCAGCACGCCGGGTGCGTTGGCGACGGCGACGGCGAGCGCGACCCGCTGCTGTTCGCCGGCCGACAACGTGCCGAGCGGCCGGCTGCGAAGGTCGCCGAGGCCGAGCGTGCCGAGCAGGTCGGCGGGCCTGGGCAGGTTCCGGCGGCTGCGACGACGGGTGGCCTGCTGGGCGAACCGGACGTTCTGCTCGGGCGTGGCATACGGCAGCAGGTTGCGGCCCGCACCCTGGAGCAGGGTGCCGACGCCGGTGGCCCGGAAACGCAGCAACCCGCGCGCATCGAGCGAGCCGAGGTCCGTCGTACCGATCCTCAGGCGACCTGCTGACGGTCGCAGCAACCCGCTGAGCAGCGTCAGCAGCGTCGACTTGCCCGACCCGGACGGGCCGATCAGGGCCACCCGCTCGCCCTCTCCCACGTCCAGGTCTACACCGCGCAGGGCCACCACGTCCGTACCGTCGCTGGCCCGGTAGATGTGGACGACACCGTCGCAGTGGACGGACAGGCTGGGGGCGGAAGGCGCTGCGCCGGAGCGCTGGGGAGCCACAGGACTCGACGGTCCGCGCCTCATGCCTGGGCCTCCCGCAGCAGCGCGGGACGACTCGTCGCCACGACGTGCCGGGCGCTGAGGTAGCCGGCGACGCCGAGCAGGATCGCTGCGACGGACACGACGCCGATGAGGATGGTCCAAGGCAGGGCCGCGACGACCGGCGGACCGGACGCAGCGACGGTGCTGACCGGAATCGTGGCCCGGGCGAGCCATGCGGTACCCACCCCGGCGGCGATGCCGACCACCGTGCCCAGGAACAGCAGCACGGCATTCTCGATCTCCGCCGCGCGGCGGAGACTGGCGGTGCCGACTCCGACGGTTCGCAGCGCCGCGAGTTCGTAGGCTCGACGACGGGCCTCGACGAACGACGACGCGGTCGCGGCGGTGGCCGCCGTGGCAATGGCGATGCCGGCGCCGAACACCAGAAGAAGCAGGGCGAGCGCGGGTCCCTGCTCGCCGAGATCGGCTTCGCGCTGCGCGAGGGAACGGATACGCAACACGTCGAGGCCCGCCCGCTCGAGGTCGCGAACGATCGACGGCGGCGCATCGGAACCGAGCCACACGTGGTACCGGAATCCGATCGCCTCCTCACCTGTGAAGAGCCCGGCGAGGTCGATGTCGACCATGACGCCGTGTCGGCCCAGGACGGGCAGGACCTCAGCACGTCCGGCCTCGGTGAACGAAATCTCCTCGCCGCCTGGCACGGGGGAGGACAGCGCGTTCGCCTGCTCGAGCCGTACGGGATCCGTGGCGGTCGTGATGACCGCCGGGACGGCCGCAGGGACGTCGGCACGAATGATTGCCGGAGTGTCCGTGACTCCGGACAGGAACGACACCTCCACGCCGCCGTCCGCAGACCCTGCGATCTTGGCGCTCGGCTCCCGACGTTCGCCGAGCAGGCGAGGGCGCCAGTC
>JBOGDU010000108.1:0-2377 GCA_050743145.1 Jiangellaceae bacterium
TGCTGTCGATCACGTTCCTGACCTTCCTCTCGATCGCCACGATGATCGCCGGCATCGGCGTCCTGCTCGACCAGCCGATCCTCATCGTCGGCGCCATGGTCGTCGGGCCGGAGTTCGGTCCGATCGCAGGCGTGTGCGTAGCCCTCGCGTTACGGCAACGCGGCCTGGCCGTGCGATCGTTGCGCGCCCTGGTGATCGGGTTCCCGGTCGCGATCGGCATCGCCTTCCTGGCCACGTTGGTGGGCCGGGCCGTCGGTCTGGTCGACCCGGGCATGCTCGACACCGCGCACCCGTTGACGAGCTTCATCTCACGACCGGACGCCTTCTCCTTCGTCGTCTCGCTGCTCGCCGGGATCGCTGGGATCGTCTCTCTCACGTCGGCGAAGTCCGGCGCGTTGGTCGGAGTGCTGATCTCGGTCACCACGGTTCCGGCGGCGGGCAACACCGCAGTGGCCTTGGCGCTCGGCGAGCCGTCGACGGCAGGTGGCTCGCTGTTACAACTCGCTGTCAATGTGTCGGGCATGATCATCGCTGGGACCCTGACGCTTCTGGTCCAGCGTGCGCGTCGGCGACGCTCTCGCGCGTCCACGCAGCGTAGATTTCCCCGCCCCGAGGGTTTGGGGCCGATGACGGTGGGGTAATCAGCGCCCTGTAACCGGTTACGTAACCGGTTACGAGCTAGGGGAGCAGACGTGGCGGATCTGAGCGATCGGGTGGTCGAGTCGGCCCTGCCGAGGCCACTCGCCTCGTCGAGTGTCACCATCCGTGACGTAGCGGCACATGCCGGCGTGTCGATCGCAACGGTGTCGCGCGTGCTGCGCGGGACCGCGCCCGTGACGGCGGCCACACGTGACCGGGTCCTCGCCTCGGTCGCCGACCTCCGCTTCACTCCGAGCCCGCTCGGCCGGGCACTGGCGGAGGGCCGGCACGCCGCCAACGGCATCGTGTTCCCCGACCTGTCCGGCCCCTACTACGCCGACGTGCTGCTGGGCTACGAGGAGGCGGCCGGCGAGCTGGGTCGGTCGGTGCTGATCCTGTCCACGCATGGCCGCGACGCCGCCCCGGAGATGGTCCGTGAGCTGGCCGGGCGCGTCGACGGGCTCGTCCTGCTCGGTCGTACGGTGAGCGACAACGTCATCACCGAGCTGTCCGAGCGAGGGCTCCCGGTCGTCCTGCTCGCGCGTCCCGCGACCGGCGCCGTCGACTCGGTGCAGGCGGAGAACGTCGAGAGTGCGCGTGCGCTGACCGGCCACCTGCTCGACCACGGGCACCGCGACCTGGCCTTCCTCGGCGACCCCGACCGGTCGCCGGACACCCTGGAGCGCTGGTCCGGGTTCAGCGAGGCGCTCGCCGCGGCCGGCCTGACACCCGCCGCGGCGGTGCGAGGAGGGTTCAGCGAACAGGAGGGCCGGCGCGCCGCTCACGAGCTGCTCAGCGCAGGGCTCCCCGATGCCGTCGTGTGCGCCAACGACGAGCTCGCCCTCGGCCTGCTGTCCGCCCTACGCGCCCATGGCGTGGACGCGCCCGGTGACGTCGCCGTCACCGGGTGGGACGACGTGATGGCAGCGCGGTACGCCGGGCTGACCACGGTCCGGCAGCCGATGCGGGAGTTGGGCGCGCACGCGGCCCGGATGCTCGACCTTCGCATCCGCGGCGATACCGGCGGGGCGCGCCACGAGGTCCTCACCACAGACCTGGTCGTCCGCGACAGCTGCGGGCGGCACGAGCAGACATGAGCAGTGCACATTCCGCAACTGGAGGAGTTCCCGTGAACAGAACCACCAGAACGGTCGCGCTGCTGGCAGCGGCAGCGCTCATGCTCGCAGCATGCGGGCGCGACGAGGCGGACGACTCGGGCGACGGAGCTCAGGTCGAGTCGGTCGCGGAAGGTCCGGCCGAGGGCACCATCGAGGTCTGGGCCATGGGGGCCGAGGGCGAGAACCTCGACGTCCTGGGGGCGGCCTTCACCGAGGAGAACCCGGACGCCACCGTCGAGGTCACGCCGGTGCCGTGGGAGGGCGCCCACGACAAGATCGCGACCGCCATCGCCGCCGGCGAGACACCCGACGTCAGCCTGATCGGCACCACCTGGATGGGCGAGTTCGCCAAGACCGGCGGTCTGGATCCGACGCCGGAGGATCTGGTGAACGCCGACGACTTCTTCCCTGGTCCGTGGGAGTCGACGGTGGTGGAGGACACGTCCTACGGCGTCCCCTGGTATGTCGAGACACGCGCGCTCTACTACCGCACCGACCTGGCCGAGCAGGCCGGCCTGGAACCTCCGACCAACTGGGACGAGCTCAAGAGCTTCGCCCAAGGCCTGCAGGAGCAGGGCGGCGCCCAGTACGGCATCTACCTGCAGCCCGGCCAGCAAGGA
>JBOGDU010000109.1:0-7696 GCA_050743145.1 Jiangellaceae bacterium
CCTGCGGTGGGTCGTCGAGCGGCTGGGAGGTGACGAAGTTCCACCGGTAATAGGGCAGGTCGGTCTTGTAGCAGAGCGGCCAGCCGTAGTTCGACGGCTCTCGAACGACCATGACCCGTCCCGTACCCGCTGGGCCACGGAAATTCTGCGGGGTCTGCGAGTCCGGCGAGTAGTCGGTGATGTACGCGACGTCGTTCTGGTCGACCTGGATCCGGAACGGGTTCCGGAAGCCCATGGCATAGATCTCCGGCCGCGTCTTCTCCGCACCGACCGGGAACAGGTTCCCGGACGGGACGGTGTAGGAGCCGCCGAGGTCGTTCGCCTGGTCCGGCGTGATGTCGCCCTCCTCGACCGTGATCCGCAGGATCTTGCCCCGCAGGTCGTTCGTGTTCAGCGACGAGCGCCGGGCGTCGACGTGCGGCGCGTTGAACAGCCCGGTCGCAGTGAGCTGGTCGTTGAAGGGCCCGAAGCCACCGGATCCGCCGCCGCCGGCCGGGGTGTCGTCGCCGGTCACGAGCCACAGGTTGTTGTCCGTGTCGAAGTCGATATCGCCCGCGACGTGGCAACAGGCTCCCCGGTTGACCGGAACACGAAGGATCTGCTGCTCGGAGGCCAGGTCGAGGTGCGCCGGAGTCGTCTCCGTCGCGTCGATGAACTTGAACCGCGATAGCTGGAAGTAGCCAACCCATGGGTCCCACACCGCTGGCGAGGCCCCGGTGTTCGGCGCGTTCGCCGTCGGGGTCGTCTGCGTGACGATCTCGCCGGTGGACAGCTTGACGTCCTCCACGGTGGGTGGCGAGTAGTACAGGTACACCCAGTGGTTCGTCTCGAAGCCGTTGTCGATCCCCGGGCCGTACATCCCGTCCTCGCTGGCCATGTAGACCGGGATCTGAGCCAGTAGTGTCGTCGTGTTCGCCTCGCGGTCGTGCAGCCGGACACCGCCACGCCGGTCGGTCTGGATGACCCGGTCGTCGGGGAGCACGTCGAAACCGATCGGCTCATTCAGGTTCGGTGGCGCGGAGACCTTCGTCTGCTGGTAGTTCGCGAGCACCGTCGCGCCGCAGTCGCTGTAGACGGGATCCGACTGCCCGGCCGCCCAGACGATCGCCCCGCCGAGGTGTGCTCGGAGGTCGGATTCGTTGTAGCTCGCGGCCGTGTTGCCAAGACCGGTGTAGAACGAGCGGCCGCCCTGCCAGTCCTTACACCACGCCACGGGGTGGTCGAAGCCCATCGTGCCGCCCGTGATGCCGGTGAGCCTGCCGCCCCACGGCTGGACCTCGAAGGACCCGACGTCGTCGACGAGCTCGACGACCGTGGCGAGGACGTGACTCTCGCCGCGGACGTTCGACTCGAAGTTGTACCAGGCGTCCGTTCGCGTCCAGTACTCCGGCAGGTCCTTCGACGCGTCGTGGACGCGGTCGGCAACCTTGATCGTCCCCGACTGGACCTCGGTCTTGCTCGAGGCTCGAGTGCCGAGAACCTCGGTGAGGAAGTCCCACTCGGGCCCGGTCTCGATGGCCGAGCCGATCCCGACGAACCCGCCGCCGTTGCGGAAGTAACGCTCGAACGCGTCCTTCTGTGCGGTGTCGAGTGGGTCACCGGCCGTGTTGAGGAACACGACGGCGCGGAAGCGGCTGAGCTGATGGTCGACGAAGCGAGATGGATCATCGGTCGCCTCGACGGCGAAGTTGTGATCCTTGCCGAGCTGTTGGATGGCCTTGAAACCGGCTTGGGTCGCGGCGGACCTCGCGTCGCTACCGCCCCAGAAGACCAGGACGCGGTAGTCGGGCCCTGCGGCCGAGGCGACGCCGGTCGGGAGCAGCGGTACGGCGAGGGCAAGTGCGCTGGCAAGCACCAGGAGTCGGCGGCGCGACTGACGCATGGAATCCTCCAAGGCCGTGTGCCTGTCACGCGGCACCGAGGCTCCACGCAACTCGGAACATGCTGGTGGTGAGAGTAGAGGGCTTTAGTCACATGAGCTAGAGATTTCGACGGGATTTCTCAAACTTTGCACGGTGGACGTGGAAAGATTTGGGCGATACGTCGGACTTGCCATTACTTGGCGAGGCCAAGAGAGGATGGGTCATGCCTGCTGTCGCCGGAGTGGATTCGTCCACGCAGTCGTGCAAGGTCGTCGTCTGCGATGCCGACACCGGAGAGCTGCTGCGGGAGGGTCGGGCGCCGCATCCTGACGGCACCGAGGTGCACCCTCGACACTGGTGGTCTGCGCTTCAGCGGGCAACCGACGGTGTGCTCGACGGCGTGGCCGCGATCTCGGTCGCCGCGCAGCAGCACGGCATGGTGGCACTGGACGAGGCCGGTGGGGTGGTGCGACGGGCGCTGCTGTGGAACGACACCAGATCGGCCGGTGCGGCCCGCCAGCTGATCGACGAGCTGGGCGGACCGGAGGCGTGGGCCGATGCCGTCGGGTCGGTGCCGGTGGCGAGCTTCACGGTGACGAAGCTGCGTTGGCTGGCCACGCACGAGCCCGAGGTCGCAGCCCGCGTGGCCCGCGTGCTGCTGCCGCATGACTGGCTGTGCTGGCGGTTGGTGGGTGCAGGCGGCGAACCCACGACGGACCGTGGCGACGCATCCGGTACGGGCTATTGGTCCCCGGCGGAGGGCCGGTACCGCACCGACCTGCTGGAGCTGGCCTTCGGATCCGCTGTCGGTGTGCCGCGAGTCGCCGGACCGGCAGAGGCGGTGGGTGTCGTTGCCGATTCCACGGTCGGGGCCAGAGGAGCTGTCGTGGCTGCCGGGACCGGGGACAACATGGGTGCAGCCCTGGGACTGGCCGTGAGGCCCGGTGACGTGGTGGTGTCGCTGGGAACGAGTGGAACGGTCTTCGCGGTGACCGAGGCGGGCTCCAACGACCCCAGCGGTCTCGTCGCCGGGTTCGCCGACGCCACCGGGCGATTCCTGCCGTTGGTGTGCACACTCAACGCCGGCCGGGTGCTCTCGTCGACGGCGGCGATGCTCGGAACCGACGTAACCGGTCTGGATCGGCTGGCCCTGCAGGCGGCGCCGGGTGCCGGCGGGTTGGTCCTGCTCCCTTACCTGGATGGTGAACGAACGCCCGTTCTGCCGGACGCCACCGGATCGCTGATGGGCATGACGCGGGCCGCGATGAACCCATCCAACCTGGCCCGGGCATCGGTCGAGGGCATGTTGTGCGGGCTCGCTGACGGCATCGACGCCCTGGTGGCACAGGGAGTTCCGGTCCGGCGGGTGCTGTTGGTCGGCGGCGCTGCGCAGTCCGCCGCCGTTCGGGTGGTGGCGCGGATGGTGCTCGGCGTCCCGATCGTCGTGCCGGCACCCGGGGAGTACGTGGCGCGCGGGGCTGCGCGGCAGGCAGCCTGGGCACTCAGTGGTGAACCGACGCCGCCCGCGTGGCCAAGGGCGGCAGCGACAGTTGATGCCGATGCGAGAGATGTGACCGCAACCGATGTCGAACTGGGGCGTGAGGTGCGCGCGGAGTACGCCCGGTGGCGCAACTTTGTCCACGGAGTGCGTGAAGTTTGGCGTTGACAGGTCGGCTCCGCGTGAGCCCAACGTCACGATCTGGTCACGGCGCAGAACCCGGCAAGGTTCGTCGATTGATGGCGACGCGTCAACGAAGTGGCACCCGGCGAGCTAGGGCCCGGGCGCAAAACCGCAGGTCGTCGTCCAGTTGTTGGCCGAGAAGGCGGCGGCACAGCCCGACTCCGCCACGGCTTGCAGCTCGACGCCACCCCTGTCCATCGAGCCGTCCGGCAAGAAACCACGGCGCAAGTCTTGACCATTGCACGTTGCGTTCTTAGTTTGTTGGTCCAACCGACGAACAGGAGTGACCTGGGTCACCCATGTGGGTCATGGACGAGAGAGCAGCGTGGTCGGAAGGGAGGCGTCCAGTGAGCGACGCGCAGCCTTCCGACCGCAGCGCCGCCCCGGCCGATCAGGTGTCCCTCCGCCGCCACAATCTGGCCGTCGTCCTGCGGAATCTGCGTGATGCCGGGCCGCGTTCGCGCGCGCGGATCGCCACCGACACCGGGCTCAGCAAGGCCACGGTCTCCAGCCTGGTGGCAGAGCTCGCGGAGTTGGGGTTGGTGCGCGACGGCGAGGTGGAGCGCGCCGGCGGGATCGGACGTCCGGGCCAGGCGGTCGAGCTCCACGGCCGGGTATGTGGGCTGGGCGCCGAGGTCAACGTCGACTATCTGGCCGTCCTGGTCCTCGACCTGGGCGGCGACCAGGTTCTCCACAGCCGGACTCCCTTCGACGTACCAGCTGCCGGGGTTCAGCGGACGCTGGCCGAACTTGCGAGCTCGATCGAGGCGGCGATCGGGGAGGCGAGCCGCCAGGGTCACGACGTGGCCGGCATCACGGTTGCCCTTCCCGGGCTGGTGGAGACCGTTCCCGGGGTGCTCCGCTACGGCCCGAACATCGGCTGGCGAGAGGTTCGGGTCGCCGATGAGCTCGCCGCCCGGTTGGCCCAGCCGGAGATCCCGACGTCCGCGAGCACACGGACCGCGAGCGGGCCGTCCGGAGGCGGCGTCCCGATCCGGGCCGAGAACTACGCCAACCTGTGTGCGCTCGCGGAGTACGCGATGGGGGCTTCGGCCGGTGCGTCCGACCTGTTGTACCTCACCGGTGAGATCAGCGTCGGTGGCGGAGTGATCTCCGAGGGCCGGTTGCTGCGCGGGGCCGAGGGGTACGGCGGTGAGGTCGGACACATGCCGATCGCCGAACCACATCACGTGTGCGGGTGCGGCCGGAGGGGCTGCTGGGAGACCGCCGTCGGCTTCGCTGCACTACAGCGGGAGGTGGCGGACAAGGGGGACCCTGTGACCGACCCGTCGGTCGATCTCGAACTGAGGCTGGCCGAGATCCGGAGACGCGCCGAGCTCGGCGACGGTCGAACGCTGCGTGGACTCGAGGCAATCGCGACCAGCCTCGGACTCGGAGCGGCGATCCTGGTGAACATCTTCAACCCGCGCGTGCTCGTGCTGGGCGGGTACTTCGCCGTTCTCGGCGACTTCTTGCTCGAGGCGATGGAGGCCGAGCTCGACAAGCGCGTGGTCGCTGCCGGGCGCGGCGGGTGTCGGATCGAGTTGTCGACGCTGGGTTTCACCGCGGCTGTTCGTGGTGGCGCCCATGTCGCCGTCGAGGCGGTCCTGGCCGACCCGACCTCGGTCGTCCGTGCTGCGGTCCCTGTCGACGTGCGTGGAGGAACCTCATGACAACGCCCCTGCTGCGGATGCACGGCATCGTCAAGGAGTTCCCCGGGGTTCTGGCGCTCGACGGCGTCGATCTCGAGGTCGCCCCTGCCGAGGTGCATTGCCTGCTCGGGCAGAACGGCGCCGGAAAATCCACCCTGATCAAGGTTCTCTCCGGAGCTCATCAGCCCGATGAGGGAACGGTGACATGGCAGGGGGAGGAGATCCGGCTCGCGAACCCGATCGCCGCGATGCGGCGGGGAATCGCGACCATCTACCAGGAGCTGGACCTGGTCGACGGCCTGACGGTGGCCGAGAACGTCTACCTCGGACACGAGCTGAGCACGGCGGGATTCTCCCAGCGGGCCGATGCCCAGCGGGCAACGGCCGAACTGCTGGCCCGGCTCGGCCACCCGGAGATCTCGCCGCGCTGGGAGGTCGAGCGCCTGTCCGCCGCCGGCAAGCAGATCGTGAGCATGGCCCGGGCCCTGTCGCACGACGTGAAGTTGATCGTCATGGACGAGCCGTCGGCTGTCCTCGACCAGGAGGAGGTCGCCCGCCTGTTCGGCGTCATCCGTGACCTCACCGGCCAGGGCGTGGCCGTCGTCTACATCTCGCACCGGCTGGAGGAGATCCGCGAGATCGGCGACCGGGTCACCGTGCTCAAGGACGGTCGCACCGTCGCGACCGGCCTGCCGGCGAAGGAAACGCCCACCGCCGAGGTCATCCGGCTGATGACCGGGCGATCCATCGAGTACGTGTTCCCACCGCGTGCCCGCGACGTCGGTGCGGCCGAACCGGTTCTCACGGTGAGCGGCCTGACCCGGCCGGGTGAGTTCTACGACATCGGCTTCGACGTCCGGCCCGGCGAGGTGTTCGGCCTGGCCGGCCTGGTGGGATCCGGACGCTCCGAGATTCTCGAGACCGTCTTCGGCGCCCGCAAGGCAGCGGCCGGATCGGTTCAGGTCAACGGGACAGGGCTGCGGGCCGGATCGGTCGACTCGGCCGTATCGGCGGGCATGGGCATGGCACCGGAGGAACGCAAGAGCCAGGCCCTGCTGCTCAACGAGAGCGTCGTCAACAACCTCACGGTCGCGTCCCTGCGCCGCTTCGCCCGCGCGTCCTTCGTCCAGCGTTCCGATGAGATGGACGCCGCCCGCGAGCAGGTGACGGCACTGGACATACGCCCCGCTGACCCGAGCCGGGAGGTCCGGACGCTCTCCGGCGGCAACCAGCAGAAGGTCGTCCTGGGCAGGTGGCTGCTGAAGGGATGCCGGGTCCTCCTCCTCGACGAGCCGACCCGCGGCGTCGACGTGGGCGCCCGTACGGAGATCTACGCCCTGATCCGGCGGCTGGCCGACGACGACGTGGCCGTGCTGCTGGTCAGCAGCGAGGTTCCGGAGGTGCTCGGCCTGTCCGACCGGGTGCTGGTTCTCCGCGAGGGCCGCCAGGTCTACCAGGGTCCGGCCGACGAGATCGACGAACACCGGGTCCTCGACCTGGTCATGGAAGGGAGCGCCGCGTGAGCGAACAGACCACACCGCAGGCGGCCGCCACGCCGCCGCCGGACGAACACCGCCGGGTCGAGAAGGCTGCCGAGGAGACCGCTCGACCGGCGTCGACATTCACCCGGGTGATGGGCAGTTCGGTCGGCCGGAACCTCGGCCTGGTCATCGCGCTCATCGTTCTGATCGTCGTGGGTGTGATCACCGCAGGCGACCGGTTCGCGAGCACCGACAACATGCTGACCATCCTCCGACTCGCCGCGGTGATCGGCGTCGTCAGCATCGGGATGACATTCGTGATCATCGGCGGCGGGATAGATCTGTCCGTGGGTGCGATCGTGGCGCTGTCCTCGGTGTGGGCGACGACGCTGGCGACGCAGACCATGGCGGAGGACACGCATTGGCTGATCATGGCGTTCGCCGCGCTCGTGGTCGGCTCTGGTTGCGGTGTCGTCAACGGGCTGCTCATCGCATACGGGCGGATGGCACCGTTCATCGCGACGCTGGCCATGCTGGCGGCAGCACGCGGCCTGGCCGAGATCATCTCCGACCGGAAGACCCAGATCATCAGCGTCCGCGAGTTCGTCGACTTCTTCAACGGCAGCCTGCTCGGCATCCCGGTCCTGGTCTGGATCTTTGCCTTGGTGTCCGCGATGGGCTGGGTCCTGCTCAATCGGACCACCTTCGGCCGGCGCACCGTCGCGGTCGGCGGGAACTCCGTCGCCGCGAGGTTGGCCGGTATCGCCGTCAAGCGGCACACGGTTCTGCTCTACACGCTGCTCGGTTTCGCCTGCGGCATAGCCGCTGTCATGCTCATGGCCAGGACCACGACCGGAAGCTCGACCCACGGGTTCCTGTACGAGCTCGACGCAATTGCCGCGGTCGTCATCGGCGGCACCTTGCTGACCGGTGGGCGAGGGACGATCGTGGGCACCGTCCTGGGCGTACTGATCTTCACGTCGCTGACCAACGTCTTCACGCTCAACAACCTCGACACGT
>JBOGDU010000110.1:0-6730 GCA_050743145.1 Jiangellaceae bacterium
AGGATGGTCGACATCAGCAGTGCTGTCGTCGGCACGTCCGCATCGTTGACCTGCTTGAGGAACCGCGGCATGTCATCGTCGTTCGCCGCCACGAAGAGCACCTCGGCCGCCATCAACGTCCAAGCCAGGTAGGCGCCGAGCACGGAGATGATCAGGCCGACGCTGACGAACACCGCGCCCCACTCGCCGACCGCCGCCTCCAGAACACCGGCCATCGAGGGTTGCCGGAGCTCCGCAAGCTCGCTGTACGGCAAGATCCCGTACGACACGATCGTCACCGACGCGAAGATGGAGAACACCATCAGGAACCCCAGCACCGTCGCCCGTCCCACATCCTCACGCCGCTTCGCATGCCGTGAGTAAACGCTCGCGCCCTCGACGCCCAGGAACACGAAAACGGTGACCAGCATCGTGCCCCTGACCTGCTCGAACAGCGGTCCGACGTCGCTGGCGCCGCTCCAGTTGTCGGCGAAGACCTGGGGGTCGAGCGCGAACAGGGCCAGCAGGATGAACACGAGGATGGGAACGACCTTGGCGACGGTGACGATCCGGTTGAGCACAGCCGCATCGCGCGCCCCGCGCCGGATCAGGAAGTAGAACAGCCATACCCCGACCGTCGAGAGCGCGACTGCGAGCACCGTGTCGCCGTCGCCGAGTGCCGGGGCGATCGCGCCGACCGTGGACGTGATCAGCACCCAGTACGTCACGTTTCCGACACACGCGCTGGCCCAGTAGCCGAAGGCGGAGAAGAAGCCGACATACTCCCCGAAGCCAGCCTTCGCGTACGCGTAGACACCCGCGTCGAGGGTGGGTTTGCGAACGGCCAGGGTCTGGAAGACGAAGGCGAGCATGAGCATGCCCGTCCCAGCGATCACCCACGCGATCAACGCTCCCGCGACGCCAGTCTCCTGGCCGAAGCGTCTCGGCAGTGAGAACACGCCGGCACCCACCATCGATCCGACGACCATCGCCGTCAGCGTGACGAAGGTGAGCCGGTGCGTCGAAGCTGTGTCGGGGCTCGCGTCGGTGGCCATCTCTTCCCTCGTCGGTTTCGTCGCCCATGGCACGTCGACTCTGGGCAGCGCCAGCCAACATCATGCAGCAATGCCCTGCGGTGTAGGGCCGAGCAATTAACGTGTCGTCGTCACGTCCCACACCGACGCCGAGGAGGATCCGGATGACCAGCCGAGGGCGACATGTGTACCTCGTCATGCTGTCGACCGTGGTGCTCGTCGTCGGCCTGGGCGCGTGCGGCGGCGACGAGGCATCGCGCACAGCCACCGCGGGGCTCGACGACGATCCAGACCTTGTGGGCCGCAGCTTCGTCTCCACCGAGGTCCGGGGTCACGACCTGGTCGAGGAGACGTCGGTCCGCCTCTCTTTCGAGTCGGACAGGGTGTCCGCGACGGCTGGATGCAACACCTTCACCGGCCCTGCCTCGTGGGACGACGGCACGCTCGCCATCAGCGCCGATTCTCTGGCCGCCACGATGATGGGCTGCGAGCCCGACCTGCAGGCGCAAGACGACTGGCTGACCGGCTTCCTCACCTCGTCGCCCACCCTCGAGCTCGACGGGTCGACGTTGAACCTCGGCGACGACGAGTCGGGCATGACACTCGAGGAGTCGGCCGGCGACCTATCGTGATGGCGTGTCGACGTCGCAGGTTCTCGAGGTCGCCGGGCGTGAGGTGACGATCACCAACCCGGACAAACTGGTCTTCGCCGCCGGTGGCCACACGAAACTGGACCTGGTGCGCTACTACCTCGCCGTGGCCGACGGTGCCTTGCGTGGGGTCGCCGGGCGGCCGATGGTCCTCAAGCGCTTCGTCAAGGGCATCGAGGAGGAGGCGTTCTTCCAGAAGCGAGCACCGTCGAGACGGCCGGACTGGATCGAGATCGCGACGCTGAGCTACCGCTCCGGGCTGACCGCCGACGAGATCGTCGTCCGCGACGCGGCCGCGCTGGCGTTCGTCGTGAACCTCGGCTGCATCGACTTGAACCCCCATCCGGTGCTGGCGGAGGACCTCGAGCATCCCGACGAGTTGCGCATCGACCTCGACCCGGTGCCGGGTGTCGAGTGGAGGCAGATCGTCGACGTCGCCCTCGTCGCGAGGGAGGTTCTGGAAGACCACGGTCTCACGGCGTGGCCCAAGACCTCCGGCTCGCGTGGCTTCCACGTCTACACGCGCATCAACCCTTTCTGGTCGTACCGGGACGTCCGGCATGCGGCCGAGACGGTCGCGCGCGAGGTCGAGAACCGCGCCCCCGACCTGGCGACCAGCAAGTGGTGGAAGGAGGAACGACAGGGCGTCTTCGTCGACTTCAACCAGAACGCGAAGGACCGCACGGTCGCCTCGGCCTACTCCGTCCGACCGAAGCCCGACGCCCGAGTCTCCACGCCGCTCGCCTGGGCGGAGGTGCCCGACTGCCGTCCGGAGGACTTCACCCTCGCCACCGTTCTGGACCGCTACGCAGCGACCGGCGACCCGTGGGAGGGCATCGACGCTGCTCCAGGGTCGCTGGACGGGCTGCTGGACCTCGCCAAGCGGTTGGGTCCGGCCGAGAAGCCGCCCAAGGGCACCGGCCGTCGACAGTCCACGATGCCGCTCATCGAGATCGCGCGGGCCAAGACCAAGGAGGAGGCGCTGGAGGGCTTGCAGCGATGGCAGGCCCGGCACCCGTCGGTGGTCACCCACCTCCAACCCGCGGACACGTTGGTCGACGGGATGCGAGGACGAAGCTCGATCTGGTACCGAATCCGGATCAACCTCCAGCATGTTCCCGAGGGAGAACGTCCGCCGCAAGAGCCCCTCGAGGTGGACTACGACCCGTGGGCGAACATGCCTGGCTTCGACGGCCGGGACGATCAGCGCTAGCCACCGGGGCGCTGCATCGAGAGCGGCCGGACTGTCGGCGGGCAGGGCTACGCTCGCCGGGTGGAGGTAGAGAGCGGATCTTCGAGGCGGCCGTTCCCGCCCGATGACGTGCTCGTCACCCGGCTGCGAGCCAGGGACGAGGCCGCGTTCGTACTCCTGCTCGATTCGTGGTCGAACGGGATGCAACGGCTGGCTCGCTCGTTCGTCTCGACCAACGACTCCGCGGCAGAGGTGGTACAGGACACCTGGCTTGCCGTGATCCAGGGGATCGGGAAGTTCGAGGGGCGGTCGTCGCTCAGGACATGGGTGTACCGGATCCTGGTGAACACGGCCAAGCGCCGCGGCGGGCGAGAAGCCCGCACCGTGCCATGGAGCAGCCTCCTGCCGACTCCCGACGACGAAGGCCCGACGGTCGATCCCAGCCGGTTCGGTGGCCCGGGTGATCCGTATCCCGGTCACTGGCGGGAGTTTCCGGTCTCGTGGCCGTCCCCGGAGCAACAGACGCTCGCGGACGAGGTCCACGCGCAGGTAGCCGCCGCGCTCGCCCAACTGCCCGATCGCCAGCGAGTCGTGATCACGCTGCGCGACATCGAGGGCTACGGCTCGGACGAGGTGTGCTCCATACTGGACATATCGGCGGCCAACCAGCGGGTGCTGCTTCATCGTGCGCGGGCGTTCGTGCGGGGCAGGCTGGAGGAGTACTTCGCGGCGGTCGGGCGGCGCGCAGAGTCGGCGACGGGGAGGTGACAGGAGTGAACGACCTCCACTGCAGCGAGTTCGTCGAACTCGTCACCGCATTTCTCGACGACGCGCTCGACGCCGAGGACCGACGCCGGGTCGTCGAACACCTCGCGCTCTGCGAGGGATGCACGCAGTACCTCGACCAGTTCCGGCAGACCATCCGCACGCTCGGCGACCTCCCCGCCGAGAAGTTGTCCCCGAGAGACCGGGACACGCTGCTCACCGCTTTCCGCGACCCGCCAGGCTGACAGCGGTCCGCCCCTGACACAGAACTCGGCGGCGCCATCGTGTAACGCCTGGCGGCCTTCGTGACACTGCACCGGCATGACCAGTCGTCGCGCCCCGAAGGCCACCGTCGTGGGGATGAGCACGCAGCGCGTCACCTCGTTGCGGAGGCGGCTGCTGCCGCTGCACATCGCGGTCGCGCTGCAGGGCGTCATGCTCTGGGTGCCGGTGGAGAAGCTGTTCATGAACGAGATCGGATTCGACGCCGCGAGTGTCGGCCTGATGGCCGCCGCGTACGCCGCCGTCGTCCCGATCGTCGAGATACCGTCCGGAATTCTCGCCGACCGGTGGAGCAGGCGTGGCGTGCTCATCGTGGCGACCCTCGCGCTGATGGTGTGCTCGCTGATCGGCGGTCTCAGCGACGATGTCCCTACTTACATCGTCAGCGCGCTCGTTCTCGGCGTCTACTTCGCCATGTACTCCGGGACGATGGACGCCATCGTCTACGACACCGTGCTCGAGGAGACCGGCGACAGCGAGTCCTTCGAGAAGCGGATCGGCCGGGTCCGGCTCGTGGAGAGCGTCACGCTGGTGTCCAGCTCACTCGTCGGCGGCTGGCTGGCCGGCCTCGCGTCGCCTCGACTCATGTACTTCCTGACCGTTCCGTTCACCGCGCTGTCCATCCTTGCCTACCTCCGGTTCGCCGAACCGCAGCTGCACAAGGCCGAGGCGCGCACGTCGTTGCGAAACCATCTCGCCGTGACGTACCGGACCATCACCCGCCGGGGACGCCTGCTGCCCATCGTCGCCCTAGCGGTGCTGGCCTCGCTCATCCTGCAGGTGGTCTTCGAGTTCGGGCCGCTGTGGCTGGTCGCACTCGCGGCGGCCGCTGTCCTGTACGGCCCGTACTGGGCCGGCCTGGTGTCGACGCTCGGCCTTGGTGGGCTGCTGGCCGGCAGGCTCCGGCTCGACCGGCCGGCCACGCTCGGCACTGTCGTGGGCCTGATGATCCTGGCCAGCCTGGTGCTGACCCGCAGCGGAAGCATCGTCGTCGTGACGATCGCCCAGGTCGTTCTGGCACTGCTGGTCGTGGTCGCGAGCATCCATGTCACCCGCCTTCTGCACGACGCTGTGCCGTCGACGATCCGATCCGGCGTGGCATCGGGTGTGGGCGCGGTCTCGTGGATCGCGTTCCTGCCGTTCGCGCTCGTGTTCGGCCTGGTCAGCAAGAACATCGGCGTACACGCAGCGGGGTGGATGATCACTGCGGCGACGGTGCTGGCGGGCCTATTGCTGGCAAAGGTGGCGCTCGGCCGTGGCCCCGAGGAGGTCGACGACGGTCCGGACGCCGCACTCGAGCCCGTCCCCGCGGCAGCGGGAAAGTGCGTTGCCAGCGGTGCGGCGGTGGCGGCGTGAGCGCTCTGACCTGCATCGAGTTCGTCGAGTTGGTCACCGCCTACCTCGACGACGCACTCGACGCCGTCACCGCGCGCCGATTCGTCGAGCACGTTCCCACCTGTGACGGCTGCGGACGCTATCTCGATCAGGTCCGTGAGACGATCCGCCTGCTCGGCGCGGGAACGGGCGGCTGACGGGCTGGGCCATGGTCTCACTCCACGTGCATCGGGTGCTGTCTCCGCTCTCTACGGTCGGGGTCGGAGCTACGCCGCGCATGTGAGCCGCCCGTGCGTCAGCTGTGCACCTCGGGGAAGGATGCGCCCATGGCCTCGTACTCGGTCAACCCTGACGCCGTGGCCCGAGCTCGGCGGCTCATCGACGCTCGCCAGTACGTCCTCGACAGTGACTGGGGAGTCGTGCAGCCTCGCGCCGACGCAGAGAACGCGTTCCTCAAGACACATTCCTGGGACGAGTACGCCGAGTGGCACCTCGGCCTCACCGATGGCGCGACCGACGGGACCAAGGCGAGGTATGCCTTCGTCTACGGCGACCTCCGACGCGTTCATCGCACCGGCTTGATCGCATGCGTCTACCGGGCCTCCGAGTGGCGCCACAAGGAGGTCGAGCTCGCCGCCCACGACCTGCTGCAGCACCTCGACCGCACCAGCGCCTGAGGCGGACCGAAGACTGCACCTTGATCGTTGAACCGTTGCTGGGGCTGCAACCCCCAGCAACGGTTCAACGATCATGTTCTGTGCACGGCAGGCGGGTCGGGCTCGAGGAAGACGACGGGAATGACCCGCTCGGTATGGGACTGGTAGGTGCGGTAGCCCGGATACGCCGCGACGATCCGCGGCCACCAGACCTCTCTCTCGCTCGTGGTGGCGGTGCGAGCCCGGACGGGCTGGACACGTGACCGTACCTGGACGATGGCTCGCGGTTGGGCGACGAGATTGCCGTACCATTCCGGATTCTTCGGTCGGCCTCCCCATGAGGCGATCACGATCAACATGTCGCCGTCGCGGAGATGGAGCAGCGGGACCGTGTGACGCCTGCCCGTCCGTGCTCCCCGCGTGGTGAGCAGAAGCATGTCGTTGCCCACGAGCCGTCGACCCAGCACGCCACCGGTGAGCCGGTAGGCGACCGCGTGGAGCCGGGACAGACGGCGAACCGTGGCGTCACGCACAGCGGCGGGAGTCTACCGAGCGCTGCCGGCGGTCTCGCTCAGCCGATGCTTATCACCGGCCCACACCGGTCAACTCGGATGCGGTGGAGTCTCATTGATCCCCCCAGTAGGCGGCCAGGGCGACCATCGACCACTCACGCTCGGGGTCCGCACGGTACAGCGGGTTCATCGCGAAGACCGTCGCGCGGGCGGTGCCTGAGGTCGTCGTCCCGTGCGCGATGACCGCGGATCCCGGAGCGGAGGGCGACAGCTCCTCGACCGGCCACAGCCCTGACCCGAGGATGGCATCCGGGTCGGTCGGGAA
>JBOGDU010000111.1:0-20600 GCA_050743145.1 Jiangellaceae bacterium
GCCTTCGGCGTCGTGTCGGTGCTCGCGGCGTTCTCGGTGAGTGCCGAGATGCTGATCGTGACCCGTGCGCTGCTCGGTATCGCAGGTGCGACGCTGGCGCCGTCGACCCTGTCGCTGATCTTCCACATGTTCCAGGACCCGAAGGAGCGGTCGATCGCCATCGGTGTCTGGATCGGGAGCTTCTCGGCCGGCAGCGCGGTAGGCCCGGTTCTCGGCGGTGTCATGCTCGAGTTCTTCTGGTGGGGATCGGTGTTCCTGCTCGCCCTGCCGGTGATGATCGCGCTGCTCGTGCTCGGCCCGCGCGTGCTGCCCGAGTACCGGGACCAGAGCGCCGGTCGCCTCGATCTGATCAGTGCAGCGCTCTCGGTCGCCGCCGTGCTGGCCGTCATCTACGGCCTCAAAGGCGCCGCACAGGACGGCCTGGCATCCGCCCACGTCGTGAGCATCTTCGCCGGTGTGTTCCTCGGTGCCGTGTGGGTGCGTCGTCAGCGTCGGCTTCCCGACCCGATGATCGACGTTGCCCTCTTCCGCATCCGCGCCTTCAACGACGCCCTCGCGGTCAACTTCTTCGCCATCTTCGTCGCGATCGGCTACTTCCTGTTCATCGCGCAGTTCCTGCAGCTCGTGGTGGGCTTGTCGCCGCTCGAGGCGGGCCTGCTGTCCCTGCCGTCGGCGCTCGGATTCGTGGTCGGATCCCAGCTCACTCCACGCATCGCGCCTCGCGTCGGCGCACGGCGCCTGATCGCCGGTGGGCTCGCGGTTGCGGCCGTCGGAATGACCATGCTGACGCAGGTCGGACGCGCCGACGGGCTCACCACGCTGATCATCGCGTCGGTGGTGATCTCCCTCGGCTTTGCTCCGGTGTTCGGTCTCACCACGGAGCTCATCGTGGGTTCGGCGCCGCCCGAGCGGGCGGGCGCAGCCTCGGGCATATCGGAGACCGGCGCGGAGCTCGGCGGCGCCCTCGGCATTGCGATCCTGGGCAGCGTCGGCATCGCCGTCTACCGCGGGCAGCTCGGCGAGTCGCTCCCGGACGGCCTACCCGTCGAGGCGGCAGCGACGGCGCGCGACACGCTCGGTGCGGCCACTGACGTCGCCGGCCAGTTCCCCGGCCCGATCGGCTCGGGACTGCTCGACACCGCCCAGGGCGCATTCGTCAGCGGCATGCACACCGTCGCCGCGGTCGCCGCCGTCATAGCTGTCGCGGTGGCAGCGCTCGCCTGGCGCGCACTCCGGGATCACGGCCCGGCGACGGAGGCATCGGAAGGCCGACCGGGCGAGGCCTTGGCCACGCCGGACGGTGAGCTCGAGCTGGTCGGATGATGACCACCGCCATGGCGGCGCAACGGCCGCAGGAATCACCCCTCGACGAGTTGGCTGATCCGTCCCGTATCGACGTCGTAGAGGAAGCCACCGACCGTAACCGAGTCCGGAACCAACAGATGCGAGCGCACGCGGGTGACATCGTCGCGCAGCGCAGCCTGCTGATCCCCGATGGCGCCGAAGGTCTCCCAGGAGGCGTCGCGTCCGCTAGCCCGGCCCACCCGCGCACGGAGCTCCGCCTCGCTCGTCCCGGCCATCGCACACCGGGTGTGCGGCACGATCAGCACGCGCTCGACGCCCAGGAGGTTGACACTGAGCACGAGAGCGGCCAGGGCGTCGTCGGTCACCCGCCCGCCGGGGTTGCGCAGCATCTTCGCATCGCCGGGGCGCAGGTCGAGCATCGCTAGGGGATCGATGCGCGAATCCATGCAGGTGACGATGGCGATGCCGGCATGGGCGACCCCGTCGAAACCGGCGAGCTTGAAGTCCGCGGCGAAGCGGGCGTTGGCGGCGAGGAGGTCGTCGAAGGGACCGCTCATCCTGCGACGGTAACGGCCGGGCCGGTCGGGGCTGCGCTTCCTGCCCTGACACGCAACCGGGCTCCGGTTCCGATTCGGAACCGGAGCCCGGCGTTCCCCGGTGGTTCAGTCCTTGAAGATGTCCTTGACCTTCTCGCCCGCCTGTTTGGCGTCGGCCTTGGCCTGGTCGACGCGACCCTCGGCCTCGAGCCGCTCGTCGTCGGTGACCTTGCCGGTCGCTTCCTTGGCCTTGCCCTTGACGTCCTCGGCCCAGTTCTCGGCCTTGTCGTCTGCGCCCATCTGTCCTCCTTCGGTCTGAACGGTGCGCACACCCCCTACCCGTCCTCGCGGAGTTCTCACCTCGCCTGTCGATCGGTTTCCGGCGCTGTGTCGGTGTCCGGTCCGGGATCACCGCCGGCCGCTCGGATGGCCAGTCGGTCCAGGTAGTGGTCCCATCCCTGGCGGTGAAGCGGCACGGCCGGCGACGGGAGGCCGCTGTGCACAGGCGAAGCAGAGTCGCCTCGGGGCCGGACGCGGTCAGGGCGATGCGCACGAGACTGGTCCCGGGGGGGACGGGGGACTCGTCACCCTCCCAGCCGCCCGGGCCCCGTGCCCTTCGAACTGACCGTTGCCGAGGTGAGTGACAGCACGGTGAGGTGGACCTCCACGGGTGCCTTCCCGCCGCACTGGGCCGGCACCACGATCACCTGGACGCTGACTCCGGACCAGGAGGGCAGATTGGTTCACTTCCGCCACGATGGCTGGGCCGGCGACGACTGGCTGTTCCCCAGCGCCGCGTTGACGTGGGGACGGCTGATGGACAGCCTCAAGCAGTACGTCGAGACCGGGACCGGTACTCCGCTGCCCGGGGCACAGGTCACCCACACCGCGCATTTCCTCGGCAGGCGCATCGCAGCACCGCTCGTTGCCTGGCAGGTGCGCCGCAACCTGCGAAGGACTTCCGTGACCTGCAGATCCGGCTCACCCGAGCCGCTGAGGCAAGCGGCGCCACCGGTAGGATTGGCCGCGGCGAAGAAGAACGGTTCCGAACGCTGCGGTCGACGTGCTGACGCCTTCGTGGGTGACCGGAAGGAATGCTGTGGCCGACCTCTGGACGGCATTCCTGATCAGCTTCGGCGTCGTCTTCGTCGCTGAGCTCGGGGACAAGTCCCAGCTCATGGCGTTGACGTTCGCCACGCGCTTTCGGCCCCTCCTCGTCATGGTGGGCATCGGCATCGCGACCGCCTTGATCAACGCGATCTCGGTCGCCGTCGGCTATGGGCTCGGTCTCGCGCTCCCGACCCGGTGGATCTCGCTTGCCGCGGGTCTGGTGTTCATCGGCTTCGCGATCTGGACGCTGCTCGACGACGACGAGGACGGGGAGGATGTACCCGTCCGGGCCGGCCACTCTGTGATCTTCACCGTCGGGTCGGCGTTCCTTCTCGCCGAGCTCGGTGACAAGACGATGCTCGCGACGATCACGCTGGCATCACAGAACGGCTGGGCCGGAACGTGGCTCGGCGCGACCCTGGGCATGATCGCCGCCGCTGTGATCGCGATCGTGGTCGGGCGCCAGCTCGGCAAGCGTCTTCCCGAGCGGGTGGTCCGCCTCGCCGCCGCAGCGCTGTTCGGGGTGTTCGGGATCTGGCTGCTCGTCGAGGCGTTGGCATAGGACGAGGCGTTGGTGCGTGAGGCTGTTGACGCGCCCGTGGACAGCACGGGATCTGAGGCGTAGGAAGGCAGCACATTCTGGACGCTGAAGGGTGCGGCATGGCGAAGGTAACGATCATCGGCGCGGGGAACATGGGTCGCGGCATCGGGACCCGGCTGGTGGCGGGGGGCAACGAGGTCCAAGTGCTCGCACCCACTGCCGAGCACGCCACCGGGCTCGCCGAGGAGCTCGGAGGCAACGGTGCATCCGTGATCGGCGGAGGGTTGGACGAGCAGATCACCGGTGACGTGGTGGTGCTCGCGACCCCGTACGGCGCGGCATTGGAGTTCGCCCAGGGCCGAGGGGAGGACTTGAACGGCAAGGTTGTCGTGGACATCACCAATCCGGTCGATTGGGCAACCTTCGACCGGCTGGTGACTCCCGCCGACTCCTCGGGGGCCGAGGAAATCAGCAAGCGGCTGCCCTCGGGTGTCCCGGTCATCAAGGCGTTCAACACCACGTTCGCCGGAACGCTGGTTGCCGGAGGTGTGGCTGACCACGATCTCGACGTGCTCATCGCCGGGGACGACGATGACGCGAAGGCGACGGTTGCTGGTCTTGTCGAGTCCGGAGGGATGCGGGCGATCGATGCCGGGCCGCTGCGTCGCGCTCAACAGGTCGAGCACCTCGGCTTCTTGCACATGGCACTGCAGGACAAGCTGGGCAGCGGCTACGGCAGCGCCATCAAGTTCATCGGCCCATAAGACGTGCGGCGTATCCGGCGCAACCGGACCATGATGACGGCAACGCAGCGGGCGCGCGTGGAGGCGGGCCGTGAGGACGCGCCGGTCACGCATCTCGAGCTCTTCTTCGACTTGGTCTTCGTCCTCGCGCTCACCCAGGTCACGGCCTACATGGCCGACCATCTCACGGTCGAGGGCCTGGTCCGAGGCATGTTGATCGTCGCCCTGCTCTGGTGGAGCTGGGTGGGCTACGCATGGCTCGCCAACGTCGTCCGCGCCGACGAGGGTGTCGTGCGCCCGGCGATGTTCCTGGCCATGGCGGCCATGTTCATCGTCGCGCTCGCGATCCCGGAGGCGTTCGACGACCTGCCCGGCGGGCTGAACGGCCCGATCGTCGTCGCCATCTGCTACTTCGTGTTCCACTCCCTGCATCTGGTGATGTTCTGGATCGCGGCCCGCGACGACAAGGGCTTGCGACGCCAGCTGCTCCGCTTCGCACCGACCGTGACCGCGGCGACGGCCATCCTGCTCGTGGCGTCGGAAACCAGCGGGCACGCGCAGACCGCCCTGTGGGCGGCCGCGCTCGGCGCCGACTACGTCGGGACACTGCTCGGCGGCTCGTCCGGCTGGCGGCTCCGCTCCACGAGCCACTTCGCGGAGAGGCACAGCCTCATCATCATCGTCGCGCTGGGCGAGTCCATCGTCGCGATCGGTGTCGGGATCGCGGCGCTGCCGATCTCCTGGCCGATCGTCGTCGGAGCGATGCTGGGGCTCTCGGTGTCGGTCTCGCTCTGGTGGATCTACTTCGACGTGACCGCGAACATGGCCGAACGAGCTCTGGCCGATGCCGCGGACGACGAGCGGCCCCGACTGGCGCGCGACGCGTACAGCTACCTGCACCTCCCGCTGATCGCCGGCGTCGTCCTGCTCGCGCTCGGCATGAAGAAG
The DNA here is from genome assembly GCA_050743145.1 of Jiangellaceae bacterium. Lineage (GTDB taxonomy): Bacteria > Actinomycetota > Actinomycetes > Jiangellales > Jiangellaceae > DASRTE01. The sequence goes on from JBOGDU010000111.1 coordinate 5,184, forward strand.
GTGCTGGAGTACGCCGGCGACACCCGAAATCACGAGCTGACCGATCCGCTCACCGGTGTGGGCCTGTTCGCGCTGGTCGGCGGCGTCGTGATCTACCTGGTGGGCCACGTGGCGTTCAAGGTGCGCACCCAGCGCGTTCTCTACTGGCCGCGGCTGGTCGCCGCCGGAGCCATCCTCGTGCTGGCGCCATTTGCCGCCACGGTGCCGGCGCTCGCCACACTCGCCGTGATCGCCGCCGTGCTCGGCGGCCTCGTGGCCTACGAGACCCACCACCATGCCGAACTGCGTCACCGGATACGGCACGCGGAGCACTGATGGGCGCCGCGTCGCGGCCGGTTGAATGGTTCTGTGAGCCCGAGGCTGCGCTGGTCGTTGGCCGCCGCGATGGTCGTCGCTGCGGTGGCCCTGGCCGTCGCTGTCGCGGTGCGGGGCCCTGGCGGCGACGCCGTCACCGGGAACTCCGTGCCTCAGGACCAGCCGGGCCCCGTGCTGTTGGTTCCGGGATACGGGGGCGGGACCCAGGAACTCGACGCGCTGGCCGCGACCCTCCGTGCCTCCGGGCGCGAGGTCGTGCTGGTCTCGACCGGGAGAAGCGCGGCGGCGGATCTCCGCGAGCAGGCGGCGGCGGTCGAGCGTGCCGCCGACGCACTGCTGTCCGCCGGTGCTCCGTCGGTCGACGTGATCGGGTACTCGTCGGGTGGCGTCGTGGGCCGGATCTGGGCGGACGAGCTCGGCGGTGCCGGCGTCGCCCGCCGCATCGTCACCCTGGGATCACCGCACCACGGGACCGACGTCGCTCGCTTGGGTGCCGCCCTCGCGCCGGGTGCGTGTCCCGAGGCGTGCCACCAGCTCGTGCCCGGCAGCGATCTGCTCGTCGACCTCGCCGAGACGGTGCCCGGCCCGCGGTGGACCGCCGTCTGGACCGCGCAGGATGCCGTCGTGACGCCACCCGAGTCAGGGCTCCTCGACGGCGCGGTGAACATCCGAGTTCAGGACGTGTGTGTCGACGCACAGATCAGCCACAGCCAGCTGCCGACCGACCCGCTGGTCGTCGGACTCGTGACCCTCGCCGTCGGCGTCGAGTCCCTCGACGAGGTCCCCGACGCCGCACGCTGCGACGAGATCCGGGCCTCCGGCCGCTAGGCAGGATCGCGCCGGAGGAGCAGGTAGCTGCGGCGGCTCGGGTGCTCGACGCCTGGCCACGGTTCGCGATCGGTGCGGCTGACCAGCGTGAAACCGGCGGCGGCCAAGTCGGCGGCGACCTCGGTCGGATCGAGGAAGTGGAAGTCCAGGCTGACCTCATGTCCCCACCACTCGGCGAGGTGCCGGACGGTACCGACCGGGTGCTCTGCGTCGCTGACGTGAAACGCGACGAGCAGCCACCCGCGCGGCCGGATCACCCGCCCGAGTTCCGCTGCGGCCGCGCGCCGGCCATCGCGGTCCAGATGGATGATCGAGTACGGGGCCACGGCGCCCGACAACTCGCCGTCGTTCGCGGGCAGGGCGGCGAACGTGCCCACCTCGAAGCGCAGCCCGGGATGCGACCTGCACGCCACGGCGATCATGCCCGGTGACGCATCGACCCCGACGACCTCGAGGCCGAGCTCCGCGAGATGGGCGGTGACGTGGCCGGGCCCGCAGCCGACGTCGGCGACCGCGGCCGTCGGGTGCAGCGCCTGCACGAGTTCGGCGAACATCGCGTAGAGCGCCCGGTCGACCGGCTTGTCGGCGAGCTCGTCGCCGAACTCGCGCGCGTACCGATCGGCCACGGCGTCGTAACTCCGCTGCGTTGCGTCGACGCCGACCACCTGCGGGCGAGGATCGTCCTCCGTCACCCGGCAGATGCTAGAACGGCGCTCCCGGTGCCCGGGGTTCAGATCCAGTACCAACTGCCGGGTGTCCTGAACCACATCCGCCTCAGCCAGTCCTCGTAGGGGATCACGGCATCGACGTGGATCGGGTAGAACCACGCCGCGATGACGACCACTGCCAGCACGTACCCACCTGCCACGGTGGCCCCGAGCGTGCGCCGGCCGGGCTGGGCGTCCGGCGGTCCCAGGATCAGCCCCAATGTGTAGGCGACAGCGAGGACGACGAACGGCGCGATGGCGACCGCGTAGAACGAGAACGTCGTGCGGTCGAGGAACAGGAACCACGGCAGCCAGGTCGCGACGACACCGGCGAGGATGGCCCCGGCACGCCAGTCGCGGCGCGCCCCCCACATCCAGAGGCAGACCAGCAGTGCGAGGCAACCGCCCCACCACAGCACCGGATTGCCGAGAGCCAGCACCGCCTGGCTGCACCGGTCGACGTCACAGCCCGCCTGGCCCTGTTCGAGGGAGCCGTAGTCGAACGACACGGGACGCGCGAGCATCAGCCAGCCCCATGCCTGCGAGGCGTAGTCGTGCGGTGCGTCCAGCCCGCTGTGGAATCCCAGCATCTCGTCGTGGTAGTGCCACAGGCTGCGGACCCAGTCGGGCACCAGCCCCGCCAGCCCTCCCGACGCCGGGTTGTCCGCCCCCCACTGCCGTGACCATCCACTGGTCCCCGCTATCCACCCTGACCACGACGTGAGATAGACGACGAACGCCGAACCCACGATCGTGACGAACGCGACCGGCGCGTCGCGCGTGATCGTCTGCCACAGCGGCGAACGCCCGCCGGCGGCGCGCCGGGCACCGTACTCCCAGCACACGGTCAGGATCCCGAAGACGGCCAGCGCGTAGACGCCGCTCCACTTCGTGCCGCATGCCAGCCCGAGCAGGACTCCCGCGGCAAGCCGCCAGGGCCGCCACGCCACCACTCCCGCCGTCAGGACGGGCTGTGACGACGTTCCGGCTGTGGGCTCCCCGTCTTCGGCAAGGGCGAGGTGGTCGGCGTACCGGCGCCGGATCCAGTCGCGGTCGGCGAGCAGGCAGCCGAACGCGGCGATCACGAACATCGCCAGGATGCCGTCCAGGATCGCCGTGCGGCTCATCGTGATCGCCATGCCGTCGACCGCCAGCAGGAGACCCGCAACGGTGCCGAGCAGCGTCGACCGGAACAGCCGGCGTCCGACGCGGGCGACCACGACGACTGTGACGACACCGGCAAGTGCCGTCGCCAGCCGCCAGCCCGCAGGCTCCATCCCGAGCAGCCGGATGCCGCCCGCGATGAGCCACTTCCCGATTGTCGGGTGCACGACGAACGACGGCTCGTCGGTGAAGATGTCGAGGTCGCCCTCGAGCACCTTGTCGTCCGCGCCGTCCACGAAGGCCCGGGCGTCGCCGAACCGCAGCAGTGAGAGGGCGTCCTTGGCGTAGTAGGTCTCGTCGAAGACGAACTTGTGCGGACGGCCGAGATCGACCAGGCGGAGGACCGCGGCGACGGCACCGGCGAACAGTGGGCCGAGCCAGCCCCACCAGCCGTCCTGCGGCATGGGTCGGACAAGGCGCGCCCGCGCGGCCGCGACGGCGGAGACGGCCGTCCGCTCCGGCGACTCGTCGGCGACGTCGCTCCGAGCGTCGCTGGTGCGGGTCACCGGGACATCGTAGGTGGGCTGCCAGGATGGCCAGGTGACCGATTCCCAGCGCGGTCTGCTGGTTCTTGCCGGAACCCCGATCGGCGACCTGGCGGACGCGTCACCGGCCCTGGCGCGCGAACTCGCGGCGGCGGAGGTGATCGCGGCCGAGGACACCCGACGTCTGCGGCGGCTGGTCAAGGCGCTGGACGTGGAGGTGACCGGCCGCGTCGTGTCGTACTTCGAGGGCAACGAGGCGGCGCGCACGGGCGAGCTCACCGACGCTCTGGTGCACGGCGCGCATGTGCTGCTCGTCACGGATGCAGGCATGCCGTCGGTGTCCGATCCCGGCTACCGGCTGGTGTCGGCCGCCGTCGACGCCGGCGTACGCGTGACCGCCGTGCCCGGGCCGTCGGCCGTCCTCACCGCACTGGCGGTCAGCGGGTTGCCGGTGGACCGGTTCTGCTTCGAGGGCTTCCTGCCGCGCCGCTCGGGCGAGCGGGCCCGCCGCCTTGCCGATCTCGGCGGCGAGGACCGGACGATGATCTTCTTCGAGTCGAGGCACCGTCTGGCGGCGACGCTGGCCGCCATGGTCGACGCGTTCGGCGCCGACCGGCGAGCAGCCGTCTGCCGCGAGTTGACCAAGACCCATGAGGAGGTCCGCCGCGGCCCGCTCGGAGAGCTCTCATCCTGGGTGGCCGACGGCGGAGTCCTCGGCGAGATGACGCTGGTCGTCGCGGGCGCCACGCAGGCCCGTCCCGCCGTAACGGCAGCGGACGCCGCAGCCGTCGTGGCCGAGCGCGAGCGGGCCGGCGTGCCCCGCAAGGAGGCGATCACGACCGTCGCCCGCGAATCGGGCCTGCGCAGACGCGACGTCTATGCCGCTGTCGTCGCACGACGCGATGATCGTGCCGGCGGCCTGGGCTGATGGCGGCGGAGAATACGCGCGAGCCAGCGCGGCTCGCCCTCTACGATCGGGACCCATGTCTCGTCACGTGCTCACGGCCGTTGCCTGGCCCTATGCCAACGGGCCCCGTCACATCGGCCACGTCTCCGGTTTCGGCGTCCCCTCCGACGTGTTCAGCCGGTACATGCGCATGGCGGGACACGACGTGCTCATGGTCAGCGGCACCGACGAGCACGGGACGCCGATCCTGGTGCTGTCCGAGCAGGAAGGCGTCAGTCCCAGGGAGCTCGCCGACCGCTACAACCGGGTAATCGTCGAGGACCTGCACGACCTGGGACTCGCCTACGACCTGTTCACCCGCACCACGACCCGCAATCACTACGCCGTCGCGCAGGAGATGTTCACGACCCTGCACCGCAACGGGTACATGATCGAGCGGACGACGCTGGGGGCGATCTCGCCATCGACCGGCCGCACCCTGCCGGACCGGTTCATCGAGGGCACCTGCCCGATCTGCGGGTACGACGGCGCCCGCGGCGACCAGTGCGACAACTGCGGCAACCAGCTCGACCCCACCGACCTGGGCAACCCGCGCAGCCGCATCAACGGCGAGAAGCCCAGGTTCGTCGAGACCCAGCACTTCTTCCTCGACCTTCCGGCCCTGGCCGATGCGCTGGGGGCCTGGCTGCAGACGCGGACGGACTGGCGACCCAACGTGCTCAAGTTCTCGCTCAACCTGCTCGACGACCTTCGGCCGCGGGCCATGACGCGGGACATCGACTGGGGCGTTCCGGTGCCGCTACCGGGCTGGCGCGACGACCCCAACAAGCGGCTCTACGTGTGGTTCGACGCGGTCATCGGCTACCTCTCGGCGTCGGTCGAGTGGGCCAGGCGGACAGGCGACGACGACGCGTGGCGGGCGTGGTGGTGCGATCCGGCGGCGTCCTCGTACTACTTCATGGGCAAGGACAACATCACGTTCCACTCGCAGATCTGGCCTGCTGAGCTGCTCGGGTACGACGGCCGCGGCTCCCGCGGCGGACAGCCCGGCCGGTTCGGGACGCTGGAGCTACCGACCGAGGTCGTCTCCAGCGAGTTCCTCACCATGGAGGGGCGCAAGTTCTCGTCCTCGCGCGGCGTCGTCATCTACGTCCGTGACTTCCTCGCCCGCTACGACGCCGACGCCCTACGGTTCTGGCTCGCCGCGGCAGGACCGGAGAACCAGGACACGGACTTCACCTGGGCCGAGTTCGTCCGGCGCAACAACGACGAGCTGGTCGCCGGCTGGGGCAACCTGGTGAACCGGACCGCGTCGTTGATCGCCAAGAACGTCGGCGCCATTCCGGACCGGGGTGACCTGACCGACGCCGACCGGGATCTGCTGGCCAACACCCGTACCGGGTTCGCGACGGTGGGCGGCCTCATCGAACGACACCGGCAGAAGGCGGCGTTGCAGGAGGCCCTGCGGGTGGTCGGCGAGGCCAACACCTACCTGTCCCAGCAGGCGCCGTGGAGGCTGCGCAGCGAGGATCCGGACCGGATGCGGACGGTGCTACACGTGGCCGCCCAGGCGATCGACGACTGCAAGACGCTGCTCGCACCGTTCCTCCCGCACTCGGCACAACGCGTGCACGAGACGTTCGGGCGCAAGGGGCCCTGGTCGGACCGGCCGGCCGTCCGCGAGGTCGACGACCTCGACGGCGGGCCGGGCTACCCGGTGATCATGCTGGACGACGAACGCGGCGCCGGGCGGTGGGACTCCACCCCGATCGTGCCGGGAACTCCGGTGCCGCCGCCGACGCCGGTGTTCGCCAAGCTCGACCCGTCCGTCGTCGACGAGGAACTGGCCAGGTTGGAGCAGCGTGCCGGCAGCTAGCCCGCCGGCGCCGGAGCCGCTGCCACGTCCGGTCACGGACACGCACTGCCACCTGGACATGGCCCGCGGAGGGCCGGGAACGGCCACCGGTCCGGACCAGTCGTGGGCCGCACCCGCGCGGGCGCTTGCCGCGGCCGCCGCCGTCAACGTCACCCGGGTCGTCCAGATCGGCTGCGACCTGCCCGGGGCGGCATGGGCCGTCGAGGCCGCGCAGCGGTTCCCGAACGTCGTGGCAGGGGTGGCTCTACACCCCAACGAGGTGCCCCGCCTGGCGACCGAGGGGGCGCTGGACGAGGCGCTGGCCGAGATCGACCGGTTGGCCGGGTCGACCGACCGGGTCCGCGCCGTGGGGGAGACCGGGCTCGACCACTACCGCACCGGCGCGGACGGACATGCGGTGCAGGAGACGTCCTTCCGCGCGCACGTCGAGATGGCCCGCAGGCATGCAAAAACGCTGGTCATCCATGATCGCGACGCCCACGACGACGTGCTGCGAGTGCTCGACGACGCACGGGTACCCGAGCGCGTCGTCTTTCACTGCTTCTCCGGCGATGCGGCCATGGCCCTGCATTGCGCGGCCCGAGGATGGTTCCTCTCCTTCGCCGGCACCGTGACCTTCGCCAACGCCACGAGCCTGCGCGACGCGCTGTCCGTGACGCCGCTCGACCGTCTGCTCGTCGAGACGGATGCGCCGTTCCTGACGCCCCACCCGTACCGCGGCCGGCCGAACGGCTCGTACCTCGTGCCGCTCACCGTCCGCCGGATCGCCGAGGTCCTCGGCGCCGATCTGGAAGCCACCTGCGCTGCCCTTCAAAGCAACACAAATGAGGCATTCGGGCCGTGGTGAGTTTGGCAGTGGGCCGCGAACCCGTTACGGTCTCGTGACTGACAGCCGGGGTCGGCGAGGCTCCAGACGGCGAACGGGGGATTCACGCGCCGGCTGGACACCCGTGCCCGGGACACCCGCACCACCTGGAGCACTGTGCGTCCCTCCCTGAAGACGCTGGCAATCAACGCTGCCGTCGTTTCCGCCCTCGTCGGTGGCACCACCGCTTTCACCACGTTCGACAACACCGTCAAGCTCAGCGTCGACGGCAAGGCCGAGACCGTGCACACCTTCGGCGATACCGTCGAAGAGGTCCTGGCCGATCGGGACATCGAGCTCGGCGAGCACGATGTCGTGGCACCGTCCGCCGCCAGCCCCGTGCAGGACGGCACCGAGATCGCAGTCCGCTTCGGCCGGCAGATCACCGTCACGGTCGACGGTGTCGAGCGCGAGGTGTGGACCACGGCCCTGTCCGTGGACGAGGCTCTCGACGAGCTCGGTATCCGGGCGGCAGGTGCCGAGCTCTCGGTCTCGAGATCGCTCGACATCGGCCGCCGCGGGCTCGAGTTCGAGATCCGTACGCCGAAGGACCTGACCATCGTCGCCGACGGTGCCTCCGAGGAGTTCACCACGACGGCGATCACCGTCCGCGAGGCGTTGGCCGATGCCGGAGTGACGCTGGGCGACCGCGACCAGGTGGCGCCCAGCCTCGAGGAGCGGGTCGCGTCCGGACTGACCCTGACCGTCAAGCGGGTCACCGCCGAGCGACGGACGGTCACCGTCGCGGTCGACCACGACGTGGAGCGGCGCAACGACGACTCCCTCTACGAGGGCGACACCGAGGTTGCGCGGCAGGGCAAGGACGGCAGCATCGAGCGGCTGGTCGAGGTCCTCATCATCGATGGTGTCGAGGGCGAGCAGCGCGTGCTGTCCGAGGAGGTCGTGCTCGCCGCGGTGACCGAGATCGTGAGCGTCGGCACCAAGGAGCGGGCTGACGAGCCGATCGACACGTCGGGTTCCGGTGGCGTCTGGGACCGGCTCGCCCAGTGCGAGTCCGGCGGCAACTGGGCGATCAACACCGGCAACGGGTACTACGGCGGTCTGCAGTTCTCGCTGGGTACCTGGCGTGCCTACGGCGGCTCGGGCTACCCGCACGAGAACAGCAAGGCCGAGCAGATCCGGATCGCCACCAAGCTCCGCGACGCCACGGGCGGTTACGGATCGTGGCCGGCGTGCGCGGCAAAGCTGGGCCTGCCCACCTGACGGCATGATCGTGGCACCCAGGGTGGCCTGGCAGCATCGCGCCCATGCCCGAAGGCGACACCGTCTACCTCGCGGCCGTCCGGCTGAGGGACGCGCTCGCCGGGCGGACGCTGACCCGTACGGACTTCCGGGTCCCGCGCTACGCCACGACGGACCTCACCGGCCGCACCGTGGACGAGGTCGTGTCGCGCGGGAAGCACCTGCTCATCCGGATCGGGCCCGACCTCACCGTCCACACCCACTTCCGCATGGACGGGACGTGGCGTATGTACCGCGTCGGCGAGGCCTGGCGCGGCGGTCCACAGTGGCAGGTCCGGATCGTGCTCGCGAACGACGTCTACGCCGCCGTCGGTTACCGCCTGCCGGTGATCGACGTCGTGCAGCGCCCCGCCGAAGCCGAGCTCGTCGGCCACCTGGGTCCGGACCTGCTCGGCCCGGGCTGGGATCCCGAGGAGGCGGCTCGACGGCTCGGCACGGAGCCTGCACGTGAGATCGGCGACGCCCTACTCGACCAGCGCAACCTGGCCGGCATCGGCAACCTCTACAAGACCGAGCTGTGCTTCCTGCGTGGAGTGTCGCCGTGGACGCTGGTGCAGGACGTCGGCGACCTCCGGCCGTGGGTCGACCTCGCCCACCGGCTGCTGGACGCCAACAAGGGCGGGTACGCACAGTCGACTACGGGAGACACCCGCCCGACCCGGAAGAACTGGGTGTACGGACGCCGGACCTGCCTGCGCTGCGGTGGTCCGGTCCGCCGCGGCCGGCAGGGCGCCGAGCCGCAGGACCGGGTCAGCCAATGGTGCCCGCACTGCCAGCCCGGCCCCGGGCCCGGCGTCGGCAGCTGAGGTAGCTCCGTCGGGTGATCGCTGATCAGTGGCCGACCCAGGGGCCGGTGCGGTGGTGGACCGTCTGGTGGAGCAGCCCGACCAGTGCGCCAGGCCAGGCGAACCAGTGACGCGCCAGCCACGCACCCGTCTGGGGGTCGTAGGTCTCGGGCAGCATGCCGTCGTCGCTGGCCACCAGGCCGAGTCGACCGGTCACGCGCTCCGCGCTGTCGTGGTCGCCGATGGACATCGCGACGGCCCACTCCTGGGCGTCGCCGAGCGGCCAGACACCCGGCGTGTGCGCCGAACCGAGCCCACCGTACGGTCCGGCCACGAAGCCCGGGTTGTGCGGCGACCAGGCGAAGCGCATGGTGGCCCGCCACTGCGGGTCGTCGGGAGCGCACAGGCCCCACAGTGGCGCCAGCGCCGTGGGGACGTCGTTCGCGTCGTGGTAGAGCCGGCGCCCCTTCTCGCCGTCGGAGGCATACGCCCACTGCACACCGAACGGGCCGTCGCAGCTGAATGCCGTCCGGATCGCGGCGAGTGCCTCCGCCGCCTCGTCGCCGAGCCGCAGGTCCTCCAGCCCGAGCTCCTGCTCCCATTCGGCGAGCCGCCGCGCCACGTACGCGAGCAGAAGCTGGTTGGACAGCAGGAGAGGCAGCCCGGACGGGTCGTCGGCCGGGTTCTCGTCTGCGGGTAGCAAGCCGCCGATGGCGCGAGGGAGCCGAGTCCAGACGGCACGCACCAGCCGGCCCCACGCAAACCCCGCTGCGTCGGCCTCGTCACCCGGCGCCGGCGGCCACGTCGAGGTCACGCGTCGGTAGTCGGCCAGCTCGAGCAGCGGGTAGAGCTGCTGGTCGGCCTGGTAGGCGGGGTCCTTCACGGCGCCGGTGGTGAGGTGACTGCGTTGCCACAACCCCGCCTCGTCCCGGCCCGGGCCCCAGAGCCACGCCAGGTGGTGTCGCCCGACGTCGGATCCGCCGGGCACCGCAGCGAGGCAGGCGAGCACCAGCGCCGCCTGGTAGTAGGCGTCGCGGGTCCACGACAGCGGCAGCAACCGGTGGTCCGTGATGATGCAGCACGACCGGTCGGAGACGGCGACCGACGTGCAGCCGAGCGTGTAGCGCAGCGCTCCTGTCGAGATCAGGTCGAGGCCGTCAGCGTCCCGGAGCAGCCGGGGGAGCGGACCCACTGCACCGATCGACGGAGTGCCGGCACGCAGGGTCACCGTCAGCCGCAACTCCACCGCCGACACCGCGCTGTCCCACGTCACCTCGAGCGACGCTCCTCCGTCGTCGATGTCCCATCCCGCCAGTGCTCCGCCATGGGCCGAGGCCTCCACGCTGGCCGACACGAGCGGATCAGTGCCGGGGGCCGTGAGCTCCAGGGCCGGGCCGTCGGCGACGACGGTGCTGCGACCCAGCGCGGGCGGGATCGGCCCTACCGGGGTGATCTCGGCGTAGCCAGGCCGGTCGAGCCGGCCGGCGAACCGGAGCCGCAGCCGATCGGCGCCCGACGGCTCGATCTCGTACCGCTGCACGACAACTGGCCGGTCGGGGAGCGCCCACACGTTCGCGCGCGCCTGCCAGCCCGGGCCCCGGACCCGCCACGCGGCCTCGCCGGGAGCGACATCGGCGCTGGCACCGGCGATGCGCAAGACGGCATGCGACGAATCGAGCAAGCGGACCCGATGCCGGCGGACCGCGTCGGCATCGCCGTCGCGCTCGGCGGGGAAGGCGGGCGCCGCTGTGAGCTCGACGAACCCGACCACGGGATGCGCGGCTCCGACCGCCAGCAGGCTGCCGTCCAGGCCGAACGACGCGCACACCAGACCGTTGCCGACGTCGAACGGCTTGCGCTGCACCCGGATCAGTGCTCGTCAGTGGCCGGCGAGTACAGCTCCGGGCGCCGCAGCCCCAACGCGGGCTCCCGCGACCGCTCCGCCGCGATCGCGCCGAGGTCCAGCCGGGCCCGCAGCACCGTCTCCTCCTCTCCGGCGGAAGCGATCACCTCGCCCCGCGGATCGGTCACCAGCGAGCGGCCGCAGAAGCCGTGCCCGACCATGTTGCAGCCGACCGCGAACACCTGGTTGTCCTGGCCACGGGCCCGGGTCCGCAGCTCGAGGAGGTGCTCGAAGCCGAACGGCACCGCGGAGGGGATGACGAGGATCTGCGCGCCGGCGAGCGCGAGCGTCGTCGCGATGTCGGGGAACGCGTGCTCGAAGCACAGCAACGGCCCGAGGACACCGGCCGGGCTGGCCACGGTGCCGAGCGCTTGGCCGGCTGCGAAGAAGCCGAGTTCGGCCGGGTACAGGTGGGTCTTGCGGTATACGGCCGCCCCGCCGTCAGGAGTTATGGTGACGACGCTGTCGTAGAGCCGTTCCGCGTCGCGCTCCAGGAAGCCCACCACCAGCGTGGTACGAACCTCTACGGCCGCGGCGGTCAGCCGCTGGACACTCGGACCACTCGAGGGCTCGGCCAGTTCGTGTCCACGGGTGCGGAACAGATCGAGGTCGTAGCCGGTCGTCATCAGCTCGGGCGCGACGACGAGATCTACGGTGGGGCCGTGCTCGCGCACCGCTCCCACCACCCGGGTCACGTTGCGGGCGACGTCGCCCGGTGTCGCCGCGAACTGCAGTACGGCGACCTCGACGGAGCCTGTGCCCGCCGCGTCGGTGTCGGCCCCCGTCACCCCTTCACCCCGCCGGCGAACAACCCGCGCACGTAGTACCGGTTGAGCAGGGCGAACAACAGCAACGGCGGCAGGATGGCCATGATCGACCCGGCCGAGACGAGGTTCTCCTGGGCAAGGTGGGGTGCCTGCAGGTTGGCCAGGCCGACCGTGATCGGCTGGTGGTCGCGGTCGAGCAGCGTCAGGGCGAGCAGCAGGTCGTTCCAGACGAACACGAAGTCGATGAGCGCGAACGACGCGATTCCCGGCAGCGAGAGCGGCAGCACGATGGTCCGGAACACCCCGAAGTGCGACGCACCGTCGATCCGCGCCGCCTCGAGCATCTCCTCCGGTATCTCGGACATGAATCCGCCCAGCATGAACACGGCCCATCCTGCGCCGAAGGCCACGTGGACGAGGATGATCCCGAGGTATTGGCTCACGTCCCCGGTCAGGTTGAGCGTCTGGAACCACGGCAGCAGCGGGATCAGGATGATCTGGACCGGCACGATCATCGTGGTGATGAGCAAGAAGTAGGACGGACCCTTGAGGCGGAAGTCGAGCCGGGCGAATGCGTATGCCGCCAGAGCGCCCAGCACGACGCTGACCGCCACCGCCCCGACCGTGATGATGAAGCTGTTGAGGACGTAGGAGGACAGCCCCTCCTCCCACGCCCGCACGTAGTTTCCGAAGGTGAGGTCCCGGAAGCCCGCGTTCCACCAGCCGTTCCGCGTCTGGGATATCGGGATCAGCGAGATCATGAAGGAGCTCAGGACCGGCACCAGCCAGATGACACCGAGGAGCGTCGCACCGGCGTACAACGCGATGGCGCCGCGACCGGTCACCCGCAGGCCGATCATCGCCGTTCCCTCCTGGTGGCACGCCGGATGTACGGATACGCACCGACGACCATCACCACCGAGAGCAGGACGGCGATCGCGGCACTCTCCCCGGCCTGCGGGGTGTCGAGGAACTCGAACGCCTGCAGCCAGAGCAGCAGTGCCAGCACCATCGTGTCCTCGGCCGGGCCGCCTCCGGTCATGACGTAGACGATGTCGAAGGTGCGAAGCGCGAAGATCACCATCTGCACGAGGACGACGATCATCGGGCCGCGCAGCGACGGCACGATCACGTGCCGGACGGTCTGCAGCGGGCCGGCGCCGTCCACTCTGGCCGCCTCGACGAGGTCGTTCGGGAGTGCGGTGAGCCCGGCGGTGAACGTGATGACGCCGAAGCCGGTGAACGCCCAGAACGCCGGGATGATCACCGCGAGGTTGGCGAACTTGATCTGTACCGGGCCGAGGTCGAGGTGGCCTGGGTTCGACAGCCACTCACCGAGGTGGAGCTCGAACCACCCGATGTCGACGTCGACGTCGTCGAGGCGGAGGAACCGCAGGATCGCGTTGAGCACGCCGACGTCGGGATCGGGGTTGTAGACGAAGGTCCAGATGACTCCGATGGCGGCCAGCGAGATGGTCAGCGGCAGCACGAACACGCTGCGATATGCCGACGATCCGCGGCCGACGAACCACACCAGGAGCGCGAGGGCCAGCGACACGACACCGACCAGCAGCGGGAGCACGATCAGCCAGACGAGCGTGTTGAGCGCGGCGTTCCAGAAGCTCGGACTGGACAGCGTCGTCGTGTAGTTGTCCAGCCCGACGAACTCCCAGCTCTCCGGGTCGGTGGCCTTCCAGGGGTTGAGCAGCCCCCACTCGAAGAAGCTGGACACGACGGTCTGCAGTGCCGGCCACAGGTAGAAGCCGGCGAAGACCAGCACCAGTGGGCCGATGAACAGGTAGGGTGCCCAGCCGCCCCGTGGGCGCGCGCGCCGCCATGCCGGCCTCCGCGCCGGCTCAGCCTCGGGCGCGCGCGCTGGCCGGGTCGTCGACTCCTGACCCACCGTCGGCGCCTACTGCGACCGGGTGTCGACCTGGGTCATCGTGTCGGTAAACGCGCCGACGTCGTAGTCGCGCACGAGTTGCTGCAGCGCCTGCGTGTACGTGGACTGGATCTCGCCACCGATCCAGTCGTCGAGGTCGTAGCCGGCCGCGACGCTCGGGTCGGTGGGCCAGAGTTCAGCGGCCTGGCGGTCGATGTCGGTGGGGTACACGTCGGGTGCCACGTCGGCATTCGGTGCGATGTAGCCGCCGCGCTCCGCCCAGATCGACTGGCCCTCGGCGGAGCCCAGGTACTCGAGCAGCGCGAGCGTGGCCGCCTCGTTGTCGGTGTCCGCGGCCCCGAAGAACAGGTCGCCACTCACTGCTTGGGCCGGCGGCACGGAGGCGTCCGGCTGGGGCATCTTGAAGAATGTGAAGTCCTCGCCCGGGACGAGCGACTCGTCGCACTCGGCCGGGGTGATGAGGCTGATGAACGCTCCCTGGTTCTGGAACAGGTAGTCGCCCTGCGCCCGCGCGCACGTGGCGTCGATGAAGCCGATGCCGAGAGTGTTCTCCGGGAAGTAGTTGCGGGCGACCTCCGCGTACGTCTCGAACGCGGCGACGATGTCGGCGTCGTCCCAGCCGATCTCTCCCCGGGCCAGCTCCGCGAACTTCTCCGGTCCCGCTACGCCGAGGACGACCGGGTCGGCCCACTGCGTGAGCGGCCACGAGTCCTGACCTCCGACGACGAGCGGCTGGATGCCCTGGGCAGTCGCCTGGTCCATCGCGGCGGTGAAGTCCTCCCACGTCTCCGGCGGTTGGAGCCCCAGTTGCTCGAGTTGGGCGGGGCTGTACCAGATCAGGCCGTTGACGTTGCCCTTGAAGTAGATGGCGTACGTGTTGTCGAGGCCGGCGGAGGCGACGTCGCGAAGCGAGTCGGTGTAGGTGCCCTCGTCGACCCACGCGTCCCACACGTCGTCGAGCTGGAGCAGCAGGTCCTGGTCGGCCAGGTTCCGCACGATCCCGGGCAGGCCGACGGCCACGTCGGGCGGGTCGCCCTGGGCGAACTGCTGGGTGAGCAGGGACTGGGTCTGGTCGAACGGCACCTGTTCGAGCTCGACAGTGACGTCGGGATAGGCCTCCTCGAACCCGTCGATGACGGCCTGGAAGGCCTCGCCCTCCGAGCCGGTCCAGTTGTGCACGACCCGCAGCTCACCTGCCACATCTGCCGACTCGCCGCCATCGTCATCGGCGTCGTCCCCGCACGCCGCCACCGCCAGAACGGCCGCCAGTGCGGCCGGTAGCAGTCGGATGCCCCTCGGAAACGTCCTCATCCCGACCCTCCACGACTTGATTTGTATCTGGTCGATGACAAATACTGCGCCCGGGCTGGGCGACTCGTCAATGGGGGAGATCGCGATTCCTGGTCGGGTCGGGCACGTCCGGCGTCAGCGGCCGGGACGAGTGGGCATCCCGGTGATGGCGGAGATCATCTCGGCGCCGCGGTGGGCGGCAGCGGTCGGATCGAGCCGACCGACGAGGACTGCTTCCAGCATCGCCTGGAGTTGGGTCGACACCCGTGGATAGGTCCGCGTGGCGGGCCGCACCACGGCACCGTCGAGCATGGCCGCGGTCGCCGAGAGGAAGTCCGAGCCGCGCGAGGCCAGCGCGG
>JBOGDU010000112.1:0-3707 GCA_050743145.1 Jiangellaceae bacterium
GCTGACGCTCGGGCAGGGAACTATTGAAGGAGTAGCCACGTCCCTCGCCATGGCGCACGTCATCGGCATAGCCGATCATCGCGGCAGATCCGGTCGTGTGCGGTGCTCGGCTGCGTCACCGGCAGTCGGGTGGGGCTCGACCTGACTTGTGCGGGCCGTTAGTGGTCGAGCGGCGGCGCTGCGGCGTACGCCTCGTCGGTCACGGGCTCGAGCCAGTTCACGACGTCGTGCTGGTCGTCGCCCTCGTTGATGCCCTTGGCGGTGTCGATCGATCTGCTTGGCGGCTAGTTGGTGGACGTGGGCGCCTGCTCCGACGCCGCCCAGGAGGCGAGCAGGCGAAGCCTTTCGGCGGAGGGCGAACCGGGTTCGGCGGTGTAGACCATGAGCACCAGCCCCGGCTCGGCGGTGATGGCGAGCTCCTCGTAGGCGAGCGTGAGCTCGCCGACGACGGGGTGGTGGAAGCGCTTGGTGCCGGCGCCGTGGCTGCGGACGTTGTGGTCGGCCCACAGCCGCCGGAACACGTCGCTGCGGGTGGACAGCTCCCCGACCAGGTCCTGCAGGCCGCGGTCGTGCGGGTCGCGTCCGGCCTCGGAGCGCATGATGCCCACGCACATCTCGGCGAACAGCTCCCAGTCCGGGTAGAAGTCGCGGGCGGCGGGGTCGAGGAACTGGAAGCGCGCGAGGTTGGGGGTCCGGCCGCCGTCGCCGATGACGGGTGAATAGAACGCCCGGCCCAGCGTGTTGGTCGCCAGCATGTTCTGGCGGGGGTCGCGGACGAACGCGACTCCGTCGGTGATGGCCTCGAGCGCCCACTGCAGGCTGAGTCTGGAGGCAGCCTTGGTCGGCGTGCGTCGACGCGGTCGACCCGAGGTGGGAATCCCGTCGGCGGCCCGAGCGAGGTCGAACAGGTGCGCCCGTTCGGTCTCGTCGAGCTGCAGCGCTCGCGCCAGCGCCTCGAGCACGCCGGAGGATGCGCCTGCGATCTGGCCACGCTCGAGCCGGGCGTAGTACTCCACGCTCAACCCGGCGAGTGTGGCGACCTCGCTGCGCCGCAGTCCGGGGACCCGGCGGGCACCGGTGGTCGGAAGACCGACCTGGTCGGGGGTGATACGGGCGCGGCGGGTGGTCAGGAACTCGCGCACCTCTTGGCGGTTGTCCACGACCTCGAGCCTAGGTCGGGCCGAGCCGTCGGCGGGTGCGCGAGGGATGCCCTGTCAGTGCACCCAACGACAGGGACTCCCACAGCAGCGGCGCGCCGGGTTCACTCGATGACGTGGCGGCGACTGCCACCACCACCGAGCACGAGAAAAGTCGAGGAGCCGAAGGCGATGCGTCAGGTTGTCATGTACGAACCCGGGGATGTGCGGGTCGAGGACCGCGAAGACCCGAAGATCATCGAGCCCACCGACGCCATCATCCGCCTGTCGGCGACCTGCATCTGCGGCAGCGACCTGTGGCCTTACCGCGGTGCCGAGCCAGTCGACCACCAGGTGATGGGCCACGAGTACGTCGGCGTTGTCGAGGAAGTCGGCTCGGAGGTGCGCAACGTCGAGGTCGGCGACTTCGTCGTCGGTTCCTTCTGGGCCTCCGACAACACCTGTGAGATCTGCCAGGCCGGCTACCAGGCGTACTGCGTTCACCGGGTCCTGATGGGCACTATCGGCACTCAGTCCGAGCTGGCCCGCATCCCGCTGGCCGACGGCACCTTGGTCGCCACCCCCGGCATGCCTGAACCCGATCTGATTCCGTCGCTGATGGCGGCCTCAGACGTGCTCGGGACCGGCTGGTTCGCCGCGGTCGCCGCCGAGGCCGGACCCGGAAAGACCATGGCGGTCGTCGGCGATGGCGCAGTGGGACTGCTCGGCGTCCTGGCCGCCCGGCAGCTGGGTGCCGAACGCATCATCGCGTTCAGCCGGCACGTGGACCGGCAGGCGCTGGCGCGCGAGTTCGGTGCGACCGACATCGTCGAGGAGCGCGGCGAGGCCGGCGTCGCCCGGGTCAAGGAGCTCACCGGCGGCCTGGGCGCGCACTCGGTCATCGAGGCCGTCGGCACCCAGGAGGCGATGATGCAGGCAATCCACTCCACCCGGCCCGGTGGACACGTCGGCTTCGTCGGCGTCTCCCACGATGTCGCCATCCCCGGCGACGAACTGTTCATGGCCGGCGTGCACATCCACGGGGGACCGGCCCCGGTCCGGCAGTACCTGCCCGAGCTGATCCAGCTCATCTGGGACCGCCAGATCGACCCTGGCAAGGTCTTCGACCTCACCCTTCCGCTGGAGCGGGCAGCCGAGGGCTACCAGGCCATGGACCAGCGCAGCGCAACCAAGGTCCTGCTCGCCCTGTGAATCCGATGTCTCTCTCGAGGACGATGCTGACCGCGGTGCCGACCGTAGCGCTGACCGCGCTGCTCGGCGCCGGGTGTGGCGACGGCGCCGCCACCCGCGTTGGCCACGGTCCTATCGGCCGCGAGTCGACCGCCCCCGCAGCGACCGCGCAGGACGGCTCACGCAGCCCTGCCAGCGACCAGGCCAGCAACCAGGAGGACCCTGTGAAGATCCAGATCACCATCGGTGACCAGAGGTTCGAAGCCACCCTCACCGACAGCGCCGCAGCGCGGGACCTGGTCGCGCAGCTGCCCGTGACCGTCGACATGATCGACCACGGCGGGGTCGAGAAGACCGGCCCCCTGCCCGCACCGCTCTCACTGAAAGACCAACCCGAGGGCGCCGACCCCGACGTGGGCGACCTGGGATACTACGCTCCCGGGAACGACCTCGTCCTCTACTACGGCGACCAGTCCTCCTTCCCCGGCATCGTCATCCTCGGGCGACTGGACGGAGACGCCGCAGAGCAGATCGCGGGCATGGATGGCCCGGTCACGGTAACCGTCGAGGCACGGTGACCGCGATGAAGCTGCAGGACTTCCTCGACCACGTGAACATCGGCGTGCCGATCGAGGCGGGCTCGCAGCAGCAACGGTTCATGCACGACGCGGCGCAAGAGGCGCTCCGGATCACTGCTGAGATCAACACCGGATACCGGTCGCCAGAAGAGGTGCGCGTCCTGCTCGGGAAACTCACCGGAAAGCCGATAGACGACTCCGTCGTGGTCTTTCCCCCGATCCACAGCGAGTTCGGCAAGAACCTGACCCTCGGCAAGAACGTCTTCATCAACATCGGATGCCGCTTCCAGGACACCGGAGGCATCAGCATCGGCGACGGCACGCTCATCGGGCACGGAAGCACGTTGACGACTCTCAACCATGACGTCGACCCGGACCGACGCGCGGCCATGGTGCCCGCGCCGATCGTGATCGGCCGCAAGGTGTGGCTCGGCGCCGCCGTGACGGTCCTCCCCGGCGTCACAATCGGCGACGGGGCGATCGTCGCCGCCGGCGCCGTAGTGACCAAGGACGTGCCCGCCAACGCCATCGTCGCCGGCGTCCCCGCCAAGCTCATCCGCATGACCGGGTTCAGCGCCCGGCCGAACTGACCGCAGGCCACGCGCACATCGGCACGACCGCGATCATCGCGGCAATAGCGGAAAGTGGATCAGGGCTGGCGAGGTAAGCCGCCGGCAGCCGAGAGGTCGCGCCGAACTGCCCCCACCAGACGCTCATGCACCGTGGCGCCCGCGGAGGACAGTCACGGTCAGCGGTTGATGAATGTCCCACCGCACAAGGTGAGCGCATCCGGGGTGAGGAC
>JBOGDU010000113.1:0-14093 GCA_050743145.1 Jiangellaceae bacterium
CTGTCCGCCGGCTGCCACAACAGCAAAACCCACGCCGGCTGGCGCCTCGAACAACCCGAACCCGGCCGATACACCTGGACCGCACCCACCGGACACACCTACACCGTCGACCCCGAGATCATCGGACCCATCGTGAAACGGGCCGGACCACAACCAGCCCTACCACCCGGCGACCCACCACCCGACCTCGACCTCGACCCACCACCCTTCTGAGCTCGGTCGGTGCGTGGCCGACTACCGGTCTGCCCGCGCAGGTGATCAGTTGCGCCAGAGAACGACGAGCGCCCGGTCGTCGGAGTTGGAGACGGCGACCTTGTCGATCAGGCGACGGGCGCCGTATCGGAAGCCCTTGGCCACGAGCCGCTCGGCCTCGCCCTGAAGCTTGTCGATGCCGTCGGTGAGGTCGCGCCGGGGCGTCTCGACCAGACCATCGGTATAGAGCAGGAGCGCGTCGCCGGACCGAAGCGTCCCCGATCCCGGCACGTAGTCGTCCTTCTCGAACACGCCGAGCAGTCCACCGGTCGCTTCGAGAATCTGCCAGCGTCCGGAACCGGCGTGGAAGTGCACCGCAGGCGGGTGTCCCGCCGACCTGACCTGGTACTCGCCGGTCCCGAGGTCGATGACGAGGTAGACGGCCGTCGCGAAGCCCTCCGCCCAGTTCTGCCGCAGGAGATAGGCATTGGCGGCAGGCAGGAACTCCGCGGGGGGAAGCGAGCCGATCAGGCCACCGAAGGCGCCCGACAGCAGCAGCGCCCTGGTACCAGCGGCAAGGCCCTTGCCCGAGACGTCCACGAGAGCAACCTCGAGGATGAGACCCTCGGGCGAGCGCGACGCGACGAGGAAGTCGCCGGAGAACGTCGACCTTCCGGCTGACCGGTGCTGCACGTCGGCCTGCCAGCCACGCGGCAGTTCGGGCATCACGCCCTGTGCGCGCAACCGGTCGCGCAGGTCGACGAGCATCGACTCGCCGACCGTCCCCTGCACGCCGAGACGGGCTCGAGACCGCGCCGACCCGAACGCGACCACGGCCGTGATCGCGACGACGAAGACCACGCCGAGGTAGAGCTCATTGACACCGTGGATGACGCCTTCCGCGACCAGCGCGACTCCCGTGACGACCACCACCACGAACAGCGATGGCACTGACAGGGCCAACCCGCCGAACAGGACGGGAAGGACGAACAGGCTGAACGGAATGGTGCCCGGCAAGGTCATGCGGACGACGTAGACCACGACGATCATCAGCAGGAGCGAGCCCACCACCACGAACTCGCGATCCATCCAACGGCCCATCCTGGCGGCCACGCCACGGCGAGCGAGCCGCCGCCTGAGGATCCGGTCGGATCTCGCGGTCACGGCGCGACAGTAGCGGTCGCAGCGCCCGGCGCCATAGGTGAGCCTCTGCTCCACCACCAACGCCCCGACCGCCCGCGGTGCGCACACCAGCACCGACGCGGCGACCCGCCCGCGCAGGGCGCCCCGCAGTGACCCTCGACCGGACATGGACCCACCGCAACAGGACACGTACTGTCGGCTACATGACCGGCCGTGGGAAGGTGCCCGATCGCCGGATGGATCACGTCGACCGGCGCTCTCAGGTGGGTGTCTCCGGAGCCATGCGAGCGCGAGACGTCTCGCGGCCGACCGACGAGGCCATCGCTGAGGTCACGCAGAAGGATCCCCGGCCAGGGGAGGAAGCTCCCCGGCCTGCTCGTAGCGGCTGAGCATCCTGATCCTGCGCGCGTGCCGCTCGTCGCCTGAGAACGGCGTCTCCAGGAAGATCCGCACGAACCCGATGACCTCGTCGGCCGGATGCACGCGCCCTCCGATCGCCAACACGCGTGCGTCGTTGTGCCCACGGGACAGGCGAGCGGTGTCGTTGCTCCAGGCCAGGGCCGCGCGGATGCCTCGCACCTTGTTCGCCGCGATCTGCTCGCCGTTGCCCGATCCGCCGAGCACGACACCCAAGCTGGTCTCGTCGCGAGCGACCGCCTCGGCGGCCCGCAGGCAGTAGACCGGGTAGTCGTCAGCGTCGTCATAGACGAACGCGCCGTGGTCGACGACTTCATGCCCGTCGCCGCGCAACGCCTCTGCCACCGCGTTCTTGACTTCGAAGCCGGCGTGATCGGACCCCAGATGGACGCGCATGGCGCCATCCTGCCAGCGACCGCGGACGGCGTCGGATTACGCGGCCCTCGGAGGATCTGCCAGGATCGGGCGCATGCCTGGCACCAATCTGACCCGCGAGGAGGCGCGCGAGCGCGCTGCCGTCGTCGCGGTCGACTCATACGAGATCGAGCTCGACCTCACCGCCGGCGACAAGACGTTCACATCCACGACGACTGTGCGGTTCCGCAGCGCTGAGAAGGGCGCTAGCACCTGGCTCGACCTGATCGCGCCGGCCGTCGGGGAGGTCGTCCTCAACGGCAAGAAACTCGACGCTCTCACGGTGTTCGACGGCAACCGGGTCCGGCTCGAGGGTCTGCGCGCCCAGAACGCGGTCCGCATCGTCGCCGACGCGGCCTATATGCACACCGGCGAAGGACTGCACCGGTTCGTCGACCCGGTCGACAGTGAGGTCTACCTGTACAGCCAGTTCGAGGTCGCCGA
The DNA here is from genome assembly GCA_050743145.1 of Jiangellaceae bacterium. GTDB lineage: Bacteria > Actinomycetota > Actinomycetes > Jiangellales > Jiangellaceae > DASRTE01. The sequence continues at coordinate 2,611 of JBOGDU010000113.1, forward strand.
CGCCCGGCGCGTCTTCGCCTGCTTCGAACAGCCCGACCTCAAGGCGACGTTTGCGTTCACGGTCACTGCGCCGGCGCACTGGCAGGTGGTTTCGAACTCTCCCACTCCCGAGCCTGCAGACGTCGACGGCCGACCGGAGGTCAAGAGGTGGGAGTTCGAGGCGACGCCGCGCATCTCCACCTACGTCACCGCGCTGGTCGCGGGTCCGTACCACGTCGTGCGCGACGAGTACGCCGGCAGGGAAGCGACCGTTCCGCTGGGGCTGTTCTGCCGCGCCTCGCTCGCCGAACACCTCGACGCAGAAGAACTCTTCGACGTCACCCGCCGCGGCTTCGCCTTCTTCGAGGACGTCTTCGGGCTCGCCTATCCGTTCGCGAAGTTCGACCAGCTGTTCGTCCCCGAGTTCAACGCCGGCGCGATGGAGAACGTGGGGTGCGTCACCCACCACGAGGACTTTGTCTTCCGCAGCCGGGTCACTGACGCCGCCTACGAGCGCCGGGCGGAGACGATCCTGCACGAGATGGCGCACATGTGGTTCGGCGACCTGGTCACCATGCGCTGGTGGGACGACCTGTGGCTCAACGAGTCGTTCGCCACGTGGGCCAGTGTGCTCTCGCAGTCCGAGGCGACCCGCTGGACGGAGGCGTGGACGACCTTCGCGGTGTCCGAGAAGCTCTGGGCGCTGCGCCAGGACCAGCTCCCGTCCACCCATCCGATCTCGGCCGACATCCGCGATCTCGACGATGTCCAGGTCAACTTCGACGGCATCACCTATGCGAAGGGAGCCAGCGTCCTCAAGCAGCTCGTGGCCTGGGTCGGGCGCGACGAGTTCCTCGCGGGCGTGCGCGCATACTTCGCCGAGCACGCGTGGGGCAACACCGAGCTCTCCGACCTGTTTGCGCACCTCGAGAAGACCAGCGGCCGAGATCTGTCCGCCTGGGGGGAGCAGTGGCTGCAGACGGCCGGCGTCAACACCCTCCGGCCGGTCGTCGAGACCGACGACGTCGGCGCCTACACGTCGGTGACGATCCTGCAGGACGCCGCCGACGAACACCCGACCTTGCGCGAGCACCGGATCGCGGTCGGACTCTACGACCACGGTCCGGAAGGCATCGTGCGGCGGCGCCTGATCGAGCTCGACGTCGGCGGGGAGCGCACCGACGTGCCCGACCTCGTCGGCGAGCGACAGCCAGACCTCCTCCTGCTCAACGACGACGACCTCACCTTCGCCAAGGTCAGGCTCGATGAACGCTCACGGCAGACAGTGGTCCGCGGCATCGGCCGGATCTCCTCGTCGCTGGCGCGGGCCCTGTGCTGGACGGCAGCCACCGACATGCTCCGCGACGCCGAGCTGTCGACGCGCGACTACGTGGAGTTGGTCCTCGGCGGGGTCGAACGCGAGTCCGACATCTCCGTCGTCCAGACCGTCCTGGCCACCGCCCGCACTGCCATCCACCAGTACGCCGACCCGCCCGACCGGCTGATGCTGCTGGCCCGCTGGGCTAGTGCACTACGCCGTATGGCGGGCGCGGCCGAACCCCACAGCGACGCCCAACTGGCGTTCACCCGTGCCTGGACCGCAGTTGCTGCCAGCCCGGAGCATCTCGATGATCTGTGGGCGCTGCTCGAGACGACCGACGGCGGCGCGGTGCTGCCGGGCCTCGACGTCGACACCGACCTGCGGTGGACTCTGTTGCACCGGCTGGTGATCCTCGGCGCCGCGGGCTCGGACGCGATCGATGCGGAGCTCGCCCGCGACGACACCGCCACGGGGCGGCGCCAGGCCTCGTACGCCCGAGCTGCGCAGCCCACAGAGTGGGCGAAGGAAGGTGCATGGGCACAGTCGGTCGAGTCCGACGAGCTCCCCAACGCGCTGCTGTTCGCCACGGTCGAGGGCTTCGCGCAGCCGGAACAGCACGAGCTGCTCCGGCCCTATGCCGCCAGGTATCTCGACGCCGTGCCCACGGTCTGGTCGCAGCGAACGAACGACACCGCCAGGACGATCATCACCAGGCTGTTCCCGCGCATCCTCTCCGACCAGGCGACCGCCGACATGGTTCGGGCGTGGCTCGCCGAGACCGAGGTGCCGCCTGCACCGCGCCGGCTCGTCGTGGAAGGCCTCGCCGATCTCGACCGTGCGCTGCGCGCCCAGGCCTGCGACCACGAGGCAGCGACGACCGAACAGAGCTGACCCCGGCGGACGGCGACCGGTCAGCTCGCCAGGCGGGCGCGCGTGGCCGGGACGACCTCCTCAGCGAACCGGCGAAGCTGCTCGTGCCCGTCACCGCCGGCGCCCCAGAAGACGATGGTCTGCGCCCGGTGGTCGACGACGAGCGAGCTCAACTCGTCCGCCCACTGCCCGGCCGGTCCGTTCAGGAAACCATCGGACCGGCCGTCGGTGACCGAGCCGCTCACGTTGAACACCCGGCGCACCGCGGCGGGGTCGCGCCCGGCCTCAGCCGCACCCTCGTCGACCCGCGCGTTCATCTCGGCCAACCGGGCGAGAACGTCTGGACGGATGGATGGCACCCATCCGTCCGCAAGCCGGCCGACCTGGCGCAACGACCGCGGTCCGTAAGCACCGACCCAGATGCCGATGTCGTGGACGGGCACCGGGCCGGAATGAATGCCACGCAGGTGGTAGTAGCCGCCCTCGAAGCGCAGGCTGCGTCCGCCGCTCCAGATCCGCCTGATCACCTCGATGCCCTCGGCGAGCTGGTCGAGTGACTCCCCGGGGCTGCGACGGGTCCCGCCGTACCCTTCGATCGCGTCCCAGAAGCTGCCCGCCCCGATGCCGAGCTCGAACCGGCCGCCGGACAGCACGTCGAGCGACGCGGCCGTCTTGGCCAGGACCGCGGGCGGACGCAGCGGGAGGTTTGCCACGTCGGGGAAGACCCTCAAGGTCGTCGTCGTCGCGAGGATCGCAGCCATCAGGGAGAACGTGTCGACGAAGCGCCGCTGGTAGGGATGGTCCTGCACGCCGACGTAGTCGAGGCCGAACCGCTCGACCTCGCGCGCGGTCTCGAGCAGGGGATCGGCGGCATCGGGGATCAGGAAGTAGCCGAAACTCGGGTCACGACCGGACACGGACATCGCAGGAGCCTCCCGGGATCTCCCGCACCAACCACGGCGATCGCCCTCGTGTTCCGAGGCTGACGCCCGCTCGGGACCGGACCGGTCACTCGGCCAACGGGGGTCGTGCCGAGCGCCACGGACGCGCGGCCTCGAGCTGTGCTGCCAACGCAAGCAGCGTCTCCTCACCGCCGTGCCGGCCGCCGATCATGACGCCCACGGGAAGGCTCGCCCCGGCCACGTCGGCGAGGTACAGAGGCAGGCTGATCGCAGGTCGGCCGGTGAGGTTCCATACGCTGGTCCACGGCGTGTACCGGCTCTGAGCGGCGAAGTCGGCGGCCGGGTCGTCGTCGTCGCGCAGCTCCCCGACGCGGGCGGGCAGACGAGCGAGCGTCGGCGAGAGGATCACGTCGTAACCGGCCCAGACCTGCGCTGTGTCCCGGGTGGTCGTCTGCACGCTCGAGATCGCCTGCGCATACACGACGCCCGGGACCCGCCTCCCCTCGTCGCGCAGCCAGCGGGTCAGTGGCACCAGCAGGTCCTCTTTCTCCGGCGGAACCGGCGCAGCGGCGGCGAGGACCGACCAGATCGCCTCGAACGACTCCCATCGCTGCGCCGGGAACGGCACCGGGGCTTCCTCCACATGATGGCCGAGCTCGGCAAGCAGCCCGGCCGCGTCCCGGACGGCGTCCAGGCACTGCACGTCGACGGAGGCTTCCGCGGCGATCACGGGAGTGGTCAGAACCCCGACGCGCAGAACGCCCGGGTCGCGGAGGCACGCTGCGAGGAAGGTCGTTGCAGGTGGCGCGAGCACGTACACGTCACCCGGCCAGCCGGTGGAGAGCACGTCGAGCGCCGCTGCGGTGTCCCTGACGTCGCGGGTGAGGACGCCGTTGACGGCCAAACCGGCTCCGTCGACGCCGTACGGTCCCGGGCTGACCCGCCCCCGGGTCGGCTTGAGCCCCACCAACCCGCATACGCTCGCCGGGATGCGGATGGAGCCGCCGCCGTCGGAGCCGTGGGCGATGGGGACGATGCCGGCCGCGACCGCCGCGGCTGCGCCCCCGCTCGAGCCGCCGGCGGACCGGTCGAGGTCCCACGGTGTCCGCGCGGGCGGCGCCACGTCCGGCTCGGTGTAACAGGGCAGGCCGAACTCCGGCGTCGTGGTCTTCCCGATCATCACCGTCCCGGCCGCCCTGAGCAGGGTCGTGACGCCGTCGTCGACCGGTGCCACCGTCCCGGTCAGCGCTGCGCTGCCGGCACCGAACGGCACGCCGGCGACCATCGTGAGGTCCTTGATCGGGCACGGCACCCCGAGCAGCGGCGGCAGGTCGCCGGAGGCCAGCACAGCTCGCTCGGCAGTCCGGGCCTGGTCGCGGGCCAGATCCGGAGCGAGTGTGACGAACGCACCGACGCGTCGGCCGAGTTGGTCAGCCCGCCTCAGCGTGTGATCGAGCACCTCGGTCGGCGAGACCACGCGACGGCTGACTGCGGAGGCGAGTTCGAGCGCGGTGAGCTCGTGGATCTCCGTCACGTGGTCAACGTATGAGATGGTCGCGCCATGAGCACGACGCCTCCGGATCCGGACCGTGGGTCGCCCCCGGGTCAACCCGCGGAACCGGATCCCGAGTCTGCCCGCTCGACCCCAGGCCCGCCGCCCTCGATCGTGGCGGCGGTGAAGCTCATGTACGTCGGCGCCGGCCTGTCGTTGCTCGGCACGCTGTTCGGTCTGACCACCCGCGATGCCATGCGCGACCAGTTGGTCGAGGACAACCCGGACATGACGACCGGCGAGATCGACCGGGCCGTCAACATCGCGACCGGGGTAGGCGTGGTCATCGGCCTCATCGCGGTCGGCCTCTGGCTGTGGATGGCTCGGACGAACGGACGCGGCCTGGCCTGGGCTCGAATCGTCGCAACCGTCCTTTTCGGCCTGAACATCGTCCTGACCCTGTACAACCTGAGCCAGACCACCGGCTTCGGCGTCGTCGTCAGCGTCGTGTCGATCGTTCTCGCGGGCGCCATCCTGTGGTTGCTCTATCGTCGGGACGCCACGGAGTACTACGGCGCGGTCTCGGCCAGGGGCGGCGCCTGACCGTTCCGCCGGGGCGGAACTTCCCCTAGGGTGTGACGCCGGTGTCCAGGGCATCATCCTCGCTATGGAAGGACGATTCACCCCATGAGTACGACCCCTCCGTCGGGCCCCGACGACAACGGCGACCGGCCCGAGAGCCCGACGCCAGACCAGCCCGCGGCCGAACCGTACGGCCAGCCCCCTCCCAGTTACCAGCCCCCGCAGGCCGACCCGTTCGGGCAGCCTCCCGCCGGCCAGCAGCCTCCACCGGCCACCCCGCCCGGTTCCGCCGCCGGAGAACAGCCCGCGTACCCGCCGATGCCGCCGCCACCTCCCATCCAGTACGAGACGCCGGGCGCGGCCGCCGCGCAGGCGACGCCGCCGTCGTCGCTGCTCAACGCGGTGAGGTTGATGTACGTCGGCGCCGTGCTGTCCGCGATCTTCCTCATCGTCGGCCTCACGCAGGGAGACTCGCTGCGCGACCAGATCGCCGACAGCCAGCCGGAGCTGACCAGCGACGAGCTCGACGCCGCTGTCGCATTCGGCACGGCGTTCGCCGTCGTCATCGGCCTGATCTCCATCGGCCTGTGGATCTGGATGGCCGTGATGAACCGCAGGGGCCGCAACTGGGCGCGGATCGTCGCGACCGTGCTCGGTGGCCTGAACATCGTCTTCACCCTGATCGGACTGACCCAGAACACGGGCATCGGCACCGTCGTCAACCTGATCTCGATCGTCCTGGCCGCGGCCATCCTGTGGCTGCTCTACCGGCGTGAGTCGAGCGCGTACTACGCGGCAATGTCCGGTTCGCCGCGCTGATCACACCGGACGCGACGTGGCCCGGCCCGGGGGCGGGCTCGGCCAGGTCGCGTGGCGGCCAGGTCAGGCGACGTCGTCGACGAGACCCTCCCGGTAGGCGATCGCGGCCGCCTCGCCCCGACCGGCGGCGCCGAGCTTGGCCAGGATGTTGGACACGTGCACGCTGGCGGTCTTGGTGCTGATGAACAACGCTTCGCCGATCTGCCGGTTGCTGTTGCCCGCCGCGACCAGCCGCAGCACCTCGCGTTCACGCGCGGTCAGCCCATGGCCGCTGACCGGCGGGCCGTCGGCAACCCCGTCGAGCAGCCGGATGTTGGCGCGCCTGGCGAGATCGTCGACCCATCGGCGCACGAGGTGGCCCCCGAGCCGGTCGGCGGCGGCGGCCGCCTCACGGAGCGGGCCAGCGGCGACCTCGCGATCTCCCTGGCCCGCCAACGCGGCGCCGAGGCGGTAGTTGCCGTACGCGACCAGGTGCCGCGGCCCCGCCGACGACTCGACCATCTCGACGACCTCACGCCAGGGGCCGGGTTCCGCCCCCGTTCCGCCGGCGAGCTCGGCCTCGACCACCGACCGCCACATCGGCGCCGGGCCCCAGTCACCGATACCGTCGAGGATCTCGCGGACGCGACGGATGCCCGCCTCGAGGTCGGGTCCGCTCAGCGCGGACGCGGCCATGGCCCGGGCGGCGACGGCCATCAGGGGCAGGTCGTAGCCCGGGGAGTCTCGGCGCGGCTCGCGCAGTGATTCCGAGAGCTCTGCCCAGGCGTCGTCGGCGTTTCCGCGGGACAGGGCCAGCTCGGAACCGACCCGCGCCAGCGGCAGCTCGTACTGGGGCCCGGGACGGCGCCGGGCCATCCGAGACCTGACCTCGTCCAGCGATTGCGCCGCGACCTCGGAATCGCCGCGCCACAACGCCAACCATGCCCGCAGCGTCAGCAGGTGCCAGACGTGGCGGACCGGCGGGTCGAGCTCGAGGGCTCGAGTGATCAATCGGTCCGCCTCGTCCCACTCGCCGAGAGCCAGCAGCGGCTCGGCGGTGTTACCGGCCATCATGGCGCCCAGGCTGCGCGCGAGCCCGATCTCGCGCGCGCGGTCCATCCCCTCGCGGGCGAGCTGCGCGGCCTCGGCGTACCGCCCGAGCAGGTTGAGAGCGTCGGAGGCGTTGATGTGGTAGCCGACCAGCATCCGGGGGACGTCGCCGGCAAGCTTCCGCGCGGTGGCGAAGGCCGCGAACCCCTCGTCGACCCGACCGAGGTTCACCAGTGACGGCCCCATGATGTTGTGTGCGCGGAACTCGGCCTCGATCACACCTGCCGCTCGCGCCGCCGCGATGGCCTCGACCGCGACAGCGGCCGCCTTCTCGAGATGCCCGTCCATCAGGTGGCGGGAGGCGAGCATCTGCAGCAGCCGCGCCCGCGGCGCGGAGGGCGGATGCGCGGGGACGAGCTCGAGGGCGCGTTGAGCAACAGCTGTCGCGTCCGGTCGACCCGTCTCACTGAGCAGCTTCGCCCGACGCTCGAGCAGATCGGCGCGGCGCATCGGGTCGTCGCCGGCGTCGACCTCGTCGAGGGCGGCGTCGATCAGTGCGAGCGCGCGGTCGAACTCGCCCGCGTCGGTGGCGGCCGACGAGGCACGGGCCAGCAGGTCGGCCCGGTCTCCCCCGGTGGCGCCGACCGGGTCGGGCATCTGGCTCCAGAGCTCGAGGGCGCGCTCGAGCATACGTTGGACCTCGGCGTGTGCGTGAGAACGCTGCGCTTCGTCGGCCGCCCGCAACGACGCTTCGAAGGCCCGCACGAGGTCGTGTGCCGCATACCAGTGGTGGGCCGTCTCGGCCGCAGCCGACCCGGTCGACACAGTTTCGGGGTGCGCCTCGAGCACCTCGGCGTAGCGGGTGTGGAGGCGTGCATGGGCGCCCGGCAGGAGGTCGTCGTGCAGAACCTCGCGCAGCAAGGCGTGGCGGAAGAGATAGCCGTCACCGTCGACCTGCACGATGTTGGCCGACACCGCCTCGCGCAGCGCGTCGTCGAGCGCAGCAGCGTCGACGTCGGCGACCGCGGCCAGGACCGCGTGGTCGACCCGCAGACCTCCGGTGGCGAGCAGGCGGAGCACCTCCTGGGTCTGGTCTGAGACCCGATCGACCCGGACCAGCAACAGGTCGCGCAGAGAATCGGGGAGTGCTCCGCCGCTCTGCTCCATCTCGACGCCGGCGAGTTCCTCGACGAAGAACGGGACGCCGTCGCTTCGCCGGTAGACCCGCCTCACCAGGTCGGCGCCGGGCCGCCGACCGAGGATGCCCTGCAGTTGCTCGCCGACCTGGGCGCGGTTCAACCGCGGCAGGTCGATCCGGCGAACGGTGCGCACGCGGTCGAGCTCGGCCAGGAACGGCCGAAGCGGGTGGGAGCGGTGGAGCTCGTCGGTGCGGTATGTGCCGATGACCAGGACGCGGGCGGAGCCGAGGGCGCGCACCACGAACCGGAGCAGGTCGCGGGTGGAAGCGTCGGCCCAGTGCAGGTCCTCCAGGACGAGCACGACGGTACGCTCCGCCGCCGATCGCTCGAGCAGCACCGTGACACCCTCGAACAGGCGCACCCGCGCGTCGTCGGGCGGCCCTGCGGGTAGACCGAGCTCGGGAAGCATCCCGGCCAACGCCTCTCGCCCGGGGCCGGCGTTCTCGAGAGCGACGTCGGCGCCCAGCTGGCCGACGAGGTCGCGCAGCGCTCCGACGACGGGGCCGAACGGGAGCCCGTCGCCGCCGATCTCGACGCTCTGGCCGACGATCACGACGGCGCCGGCATCGGTGGCCTCGGCAGCGAAGTCGCCGACCAGGCGGGTCTTGCCGATGCCGGCCTCCCCGCCCAGCAGCACCGCGACCGGCTGCCCGCTGCGGGCGGCGGCCAGTGCCGAGCGGAGCTGGCCGAGCTCGCCGGCACGGCCGACGAGGCCGGGGCTGGACGGTGTCAGGAGCACGGGAACCATGGTGCCACCGGCCACCGTCAGGGTCGGCCTGACGGTGGCCGGTGCGATCGGATCGGTCGTCGTCCCGCCTGGCCCGTTCATGCCGGGCGCGGCCGGACGGCAGATCCGGTACGGCGCAGCCGGTGCCACCATGGTCTCCGGGCGGGTCGGCCTCTCGGCCGGCGCGTCACCTGGGTGACCAACCGGGCCGTGTCGGCCTGCTCGCGAAGCTGCGCGATGCGGTCCCTGGACAGTTCCTGGGCGATGTAGTCGTGGGTGATGCTCATGGCGATGACTCCTCGGACGTCTCTTCTTCTCCGACATCCACGAGCTTCGTCCTGAGGCCACCGACACCGCATGGGGCGACTACCTCATTATCCGGGCCGGTGCCTACCTTAGATGGCCCTGAGCAGCGGCATCAGCCGTCTAAGGTAGGTGAGGTCCACCGATCGGCGGACCTCATCCACCACCGTCAGACGCTTTCGCGTGCGGTCCGGGAACGGCAGGCTGGCGGCATGGTCACGACGAACGCCGCCACCGCCATCGCGGTGCGCGACCTCCAGAAGTCCTACGGCGACACGCAGGCGGTCGCCGGCGTCGATCTCGACGTGGGTACCGGCGAGGTGTTCGCGTTGCTCGGCCCCAACGGGGCCGGCAAGACCACCACGGTGGAGATTCTCGAGGGCTTCCGCCACCGGGACGGCGGCGAGGTGAGCGTGCTCGGGGTCGATCCCGACCGGCCGAACGCCAAATGGCGCTCACGGATCGGCATCGTCCTGCAGACGACCGGCGGACACGACGAGCTGACCGTCGAGGAACTGGTCCGGCACTTCGCCGGCTACTACCCCGACGCCCGCGACCCGGACGAGGTGATGCATGCCGTCGGCCTCGATGACAAGCGCCGCACTCGGTCGCGCCACCTTTCCGGTGGGCAGCGACGGCGCCTCGACGTGGCGTTGGGCATCCTCGGCCGCCCCGAGCTGCTGTTCCTCGACGAGCCGACCACCGGCTTCGACCCCCAGGCGCGGCGGGACTTCTGGGGTCTCATCGACACCCTGGCGGACGGTGGTACGACGATCATTCTCACCACGCACTACCTCGACGAAGCCGAGCAGCTCGCGGACCGGGTCGCGGTGATCTCGGCAGGCCGCATCGTCGCCGTCGACGCGCCCGCCCGACTCGGTGGCCGTGCTGAGGACCAGGCCACCGTCGGCTGGATCGAGGGCGGCGAGCACCGCACGACGGTGAGCACCGAGCCGACCCGGACCGTCCAGGAGCTGGCCGCACGCTTCGACGGCGAGGTGCCCGGCCTGTCGGTCGCGCGGCCCACGCTGGAGGACGTCTACCTCCGCCTCATCGGCGAGTCCGACACCACCGACCGAACGGAGCCGCTGTGACACCGCCCGCCGGTACGGCCGTCGCCGACGAACGCCGCACGGCGGCATCGCCATCGGCACCGAGACTCGGCGCATCCCGGGCCGTCCTGGAACTGAGGGCGTTCTTCCGGGAGAAGGACGCGCTGATCTTCGCCTTCTTCTTCCCGATCATCCTGCTCGGCATCTTCGCCGTGGTCTTCGGCGGCGACGACGGCACCGTGTTCGAGGACGGCGAGGGATCGGGCGTCGATTTCGTCCAGTACTTCCTGCCAGGCATGCTCGCCGCGGGGATCATGCTGGTGAGCTTCCAGACCCTGGCGATCCAGATCGCGATCGAACGCGAGGACGGCACGCTGAAGCGGCTGCGCGGTACTCCGATGCCGCCACTGTCGTACTTCCTCGGCAAGATCGGCCTGGTGCTGGTGACGAGCATCGCCCAGAGCTCGCTCCTGTTGGCCGTGGCGGCCCTCGTCTTCGGCGTCGGCCTGCCCACCGAACCCGAAGCGTGGCTGACCTTCGCTTGGGTTTTCGTGCTCGGCGCAGCGGCCGGCACGGTGCTCGGTATCGCGTTCTCGTCGGTCCCGAATTCGGCCCGCAGTGCGTCGGCGGTCGTCACGGCTCCCGTACTGATCTTGCAGTTCATTTCCGGCGTCTTCTTCGTGTTCAACGACCTGCCGACCTGGTTGCAGCACGTCGCCGAGGTCTTCCCGCTCAAGTGGATGGCGCAGGGCATGCGATCGGTGTTCCTGCCACCCGAGTTCGAGGCCAACGAGGTCTCCGGGTCGTGGCAGCATGGCGCGACGGCCGTCATCCTGGCGGTGTGGATCGTCCTCGGACTCGTGCTCTGCGTCCGGACGTTCCGCTGGCAGCGGAGGGACGCGGGGTGAGGTGCGAACCCCCGGCACCGAGCCGAGTCAACAGACCAGTGCGCACTTCACACGGCAGAGCGTCGCTCCCGGGGCGCTGAACCTTCGGCATCCGACGCTGCGGTCTGTGGAGTGCGCTGCGGTCTGGGGTGCGGGGTTCCCGCACCCGAGCACCCCAAGCGCTATGTCACGATGCCGTGAGCCGACCGGATCACCCCGACGATGCGCGCCATGATCGCAGTGAGCCCGAAGTCCTTCGGCGTGAACACCTCCGCCACGCCGAGCTCGCGCAACGCATCCGCATCGGCGCGGGGGACGATC
>JBOGDU010000114.1:0-4266 GCA_050743145.1 Jiangellaceae bacterium
GCGTCCTGCTCGTGGGTACGTTCGAAGCCGATACGCGTGGCCTTGACCACGTACGGCTGTAGCCGGGCGGGGTCGGGTGGACGTTCGGACGACCTCCGCCACGTCCACGCGAGCGGAAGCCCCGCAACGACGTGATCTCCCACCCGTGGGACGAAGCGGACCACGACATCCTCGGCGGTGGCCGCACCGAGCACCTTCTCCGGGTGGAGCGTCTGGACGTAGCCCGACGACGGCGCCGGGAGCGCGACCGCCCGGACCGGAGGCTGGGCGATATCAGCGGGTGGATGACTGCGGCCGGGGAAACCCGCGTCGATACTCCTCAGCGTCGTGGTCTCGATGCGTCTCAGGATGGCGTCGATCTGGATCGAGTGCGCGAGATGGTGGACGAAGTAGACGAGCGCGAACAGGCTCGCGAACAGGAGGAACAGGGCGCCGGTGACGGCGAGCCGTGGGTAGTCCTCGATCCGCTCGCCCTGGGAGATGCCCACGGTGAACAGGCCGCCGGTGGCATAGGTGAACGTGAGCACGAAGACGGCCAGCACGACCTGGTTGGGTCGGTCCTGGAGAAAGTTGCGCAGAATGCGCGGCGACAACTGGGTCGACGACAGCTGAAGCGCCACGACGGTGAGGCCGAGCATCACGGCCATGACCGTGATGACCGAGCCGGCGATCCCGAACAGCAGCGTGCGTGCGTCGTCCGGGGTCCCCTGGAACACGACGACGTCGAGGAACGAATCCTCCGGGACCTGGACGAATGTCAGCACACTCCCGGCCGCGATGGCCACACCGACGGCGAGCAGCGGCAGCAACCACAGTGCGCCCCGGATGTACTCGCGGAACGCCTCGGTTCGGGTCGTCGTCATCGGGCTCACCTCACTGGGCATTGTGAGGCGCGCGGGTCGATCAGGCGACGGTCGGTGCTCCATGCGTTTCGGCGGCGCCTGTCGGACGCGGCCTGCATGCTGGGTCATCGACCGGGGCGCCGCACCGGTGTCGCGCCACCGCACGACGTCGGCTCACGCCGGGGCATAGTCGGCGCCGCGGTTCGCTTGTACCTGACCGGCGATACGAGAGGACGTGTCATGCAGGCTTCGGCGCCAGGTCGCAGGACAGCTGCCAGCGGGCCGCACAGGGTCGCACGCCGGGTGCGCCTCGATCGGGACGACGATGCCCGATGAACCCGTTGGCCCGCCGGGTCCAGCGCACGTACCTCACGCTGCTGCTCGGCAACACGTTGGCCGCCTCCTTCATCTGGGGAATCAACACCCTGTTCCTCCTCGATGCCGGGCTGACCAACCTGGAGGCGTTCGCCGCGAATGCCTTCTTCACCGCCGGAATGGTGATCTTCGAGATTCCTACCGGCGTGATCGCCGATACCTGGGGACGGCGGGCCTCGTACCTCCTGGGCACGATCACGCTGGCCACATCGACCTTGCTCTACTACGTGATGTGGCAGGTCAATGCGCCCTTCTGGGCCTGGGCGGTCGTGTCTGCGCTGCTCGGTCTGGGGTTCACGTTCTTCTCCGGGGCCGTCGAGGCCTGGTTGGTCGACGCGCTGAACTTCGCCGAGTATCGGGGCAACTTGGAGACCGTCTTCGGGCGAGGCCAGATGATCTCCGGCGTCGCCATGCTGGGTGGGTCCGTCCTCGGGGGAGTCATCGCCCAGGCGACGTCGCTCGGCGTGCCGTTTCTCCTGCGGGTCGGGGTGCTCCTGGCGATGTTCGTCGTCGCCTACCGGCTCATGAAGGACCTGGGCTTCACGCCCGAACGGGCGAGCCATCCGCTGCGGGCGATGCGTGAGGTGCTGGCGGCCTCGCTCGAGCACGGGCTGAAGAACCCACCTGTGCGCTACGTCATGCTCGCTGCGCCGTTCGCCGGCGGCGTCGGTGTCTACACGTTCTACGCGCTTCAGCCGTACCTGCTGGAGCTCTACGGCGATCCGCAGGCGTACTCCATCGCCGGGCTTGCCGCGGCCATCGTCGCCGGGTCGCAGATACTGGGCGGCTATGCGGCGCCAAGGGTCCGTCGCCTGTTCCGGAAGCGGACGTCGGTGTTGATTCTGGGCGGCGTCGTGAGTGCGTTCTTGCTGGCGGTGATCGGCCTTGCGGATCTCTTCTGGCTCGCCTTGGTGCTGCTGGTGATCTGGGGGCTGGTCTTCGCGGCCGAGTTGCCCATTCGGCAGGCGTACCTCAACGACATGATTCCGTCGAAGCAGCGGGCGACCGTGCTGTCGTTCGACTCGCTCATGAGCAGCAGCGGTGGCGTGGTCATCCAGCCTGTGCTCGGCCGGGCGGCTGACGTCTACAGCTATTCGACCTCCTTCGTCTTCGGGGCGGTCTTCCAGCTCGCAGCTGTGCCGTTCCTCATCGCCAGCCGCCGGCAGCGCGCCCCTGCGGACACGGGGACACCGGGCGCGGAGGCACCGACGGCGCCGGCCTGAGCTCGTTGACGCCTTCCGACGCCTCGCCGCCACGGATTTCTCGGCCGCTGTGCTGACCAAAGCGCCGGACGGGCACGCTCGACGGCCGTCATGAGGCGGATTCGTCCGCGAAGCGTCCGACCCGCACCGCGTCACGGCCGCGTGGCTCGATGCCGGCCGCCCTGCTGTTGCCCTTCCGGCTCCTGCGCCGCAATGATGCTGGGGTTCGATCCATTGGGCGATCCCTGTGAGGCGAACAGTCATGAGAACTCGACTTCTGGCAGGTTCCGTTGCGGCGGCCGCCCTGGCGGCTGCGATCGCCACGAGCCCTGCGTCTGCGCTGGCGCCGCACACCGTGACGACCGAGACTCTGGCGCCTGCCGTCCCGACATTCGTCGATGGCCTGGCGCAGGCCGTCTTCTCGACCAACCCCGCCGACTGGTACAGCGGTGAGGTGTGGGTCGAGGCGTCGTTCGACAGTGACGATGACGGCGAGCTCGACCGGATCCACGCCGACTTCAGCGCGCCGAGTGAGGTGCTCACGGACGGCCTGAAGGTGCCGGTCGTCTTCGAGGACAGCCCCTACTACGCGGGGTTCGCACCGGAGTACAGCAACTGGGCCGTCGACCATGAGCTCGGCTTCCCGCCGTCGTCGCGGCCCGCGACGCCGTTCTGGGAGGCCTTCGACACCAGCCCGACGATCAGTACGGTGTTCGAGTCGAGGTGGGTGCCGCGTGGATTCGCGGTCGTCCATGCGGAGTCACCGGGCACCGGTCACTCCGACGGCTGCCCGACCTCCGGCGGGACGAACGAGACGCTGGCCGCGAAGGCTGTGATCGACTGGCTCAACGGCCGGGTGCCGGCGTACACGACACGCAGCGGCGACATCCCAGCGGTCGCGTCCTGGACGACCGGCAAGGTCGGCATGATGGGCACGTCCTACAACGGGACGATTCCGGAGGCCGTGGCGACGACCGGCGTCGAGGGCCTCGAGGCGATCGTGCCGATCTCGGCGATCTCCGACTGGTACGACTACTACCGCGCCAACGGCATGGTGCGGGCGCCGCACTCGTCGTCCAACCCGTCCGGCAACAACAACGCCTTCCAGGGCGAGGACCTCGACGTACTCGCCGATGGCGTGTACTCGCGGATCGACGAGGTCGGCCAGCGCACCATCTGCCAGCCGGTGATCGACTACCTCGCAACCCACCAGGATCGCGCGACCGGGAATCGCAGCGGGCTGTGGCAGGAGCGCAACTACATGAAGGACGTGGAGAACGTCCACGCCGCGACCCTGCTCGCGCACGGCAACAACGACTTCAACGTCATGACAAAGAACGCGGCGCAGTTCTACGAGGCGCTCAAGAAGCAGGACGTGCCGCACATGTTCTACTTCCACCAGGGCGGTCATGGTGGAGCGCCGCCGGACGTGCTGGTGAACTACTGGTTCACCCGCTACCTCTACGGTGTACAGAACGGCGTCGAGTCGCTCCCCCGCTCGTGGGTCGTCCGCGAGGCCGCGTCCTGCCCGGCGCGCCAAGCGACGGTGGTCGGCGATCAGTCGAACACCGCGACGCTGACTGTGGCAGACACCAGCGCGTTCGGTATCGGCTTCGTACTGACGGTCCCGCAAACGAACTCCGACGGCACGATCACGAACACGACGCGCCTGATCACGGACATCCCGGACTCCACGCACCTGGTGTTGGCATCGGCGGTGGCTACTGCGCCCGGCCAGAAGGTCGCCGACGGCACAGTCGTCAGCCTCGTCTGCAACAGTGCCAACCCGAGCCCGTACGCGGAGT
The DNA here is from genome assembly GCA_050743145.1 of Jiangellaceae bacterium. GTDB lineage: Bacteria > Actinomycetota > Actinomycetes > Jiangellales > Jiangellaceae > DASRTE01. The sequence goes on from JBOGDU010000114.1 coordinate 4,225, forward strand.
GGCCTGACCCCACCTCGAGCGAGGTCGCACTGCATCTGACGC
>JBOGDU010000115.1:0-40830 GCA_050743145.1 Jiangellaceae bacterium
CAGGGCAGGCTGCGGTTCGCCACCTACACCGGCAGCTTCACCGCCGCGCTGTTCATCGACTTCTGCCGCAAGCTGCTGCACGACACCGACGGGCCGGTCTACCTCGTGGTGGACGGGCACCCCACCCACAAGGCCAAGACCGTCAAACGGTTCGTGGAGGGCACCAACGGCCGGCTCAAGCTGTTCGTGCTGCCCGCCTACTCCCCCCAGCTCAACCCGGACGAGTGGGTCTGGAAGAACGTCAAGCACGACCGCGTCGGCCGCACCAGCGTCCGCACCGCGGACCAGTTCAAGGCCACGATCATCGGCGCACTGCGCCGACTTCAGAAACTGCCCCACATCGTCCGCGCATTCTTCGCCGACCCCGACCTGCGCTACATCACAGCCGAACCCGAGTCGACTTACTAACGATCTCCTTGGTAATCCGGTGGTTCCGGGTTCGAGTCCCGGCGCCGGCTCTCGCATCGCCTCAGGTCACACCCGCTAGTTCGAGGGCTCGACGCTTATCACGACATTGCCGATCTTCTGCCCTGTCTCGACGTACCTGTAGGCCTCGACGATCTGGTCCAGCGGATACGTTCTGTCGATGACCGGCTTGAACTGTCCGGACTCGATCAGTTCCTTGAAATACCTCACCATCTGCCGGTCGTGCTTCGGAATGGGAAACATGACCTTCTTACCGCGGAACAGCGGTGTGACGAGCGCCAGGATCGGGTTCTGGGACAGCGGACCCAGGTCCGAGGAGAGGTAGATCCCGCCCGGTATCAACAGCCGCTTGCAGCGGCCGAACGAGCTCTTGCCGACCGCGTCGAGGACGACGTCGTACGTCTGGTCGTCCTTGGTGAAATCCTCGGCCATGTAGTCGATGACCCGGTCGGCGCCCAGACCCTTGACCAGCTCCACGTTGTTCGTACCGCAGACCGCGGTCACGTTGGCGCCGAGACTCTTCAACAGCTGGACCGCCGCCGAGCCGATGGCTCCGGTTGCGCCATTGACGAGGACGTGCTGCCCGCCGTGGATCTTTGCGGCGCGGATGACCGAGAGGGCATAGTGCGATCCCTCGGTGGCGGGAGCGGCCTGCTCGTAGGTCAGTTTCGCCGGCATGGTCGCGAGCAAACCGGCTTCGGGAATCGTCATGTATTCAGAATGAGCACCGAACGGGCCCTCGTTGTACCCGAACACCCGGTCGCCGACCTCGAACGACGTGACTCCACTTCCGACCGCCTCGACGACTCCCGCGAACTCGTTCCCGAGGACCGTCACCCTCGGTCTGATGAGCCCACTGAACAATCTCACGATGAACGGCTTGGCCGCCCGGAAGCCGCAATCCGTCCGATTCACCGTCGTCGCGTGAACCTTGACGAGCACCTCGTCGTCGCCGGCCGTCGGCTTTTCCACGTCTGAGACCCGAACCACTTCCGGCGGGCCGTATCTGGTGTGGACTGCTGCCTTCATGGGCGGACTGTAGCGACGCCGCGAGCATCGGCCGAGTCTGCGGGCTACCGCAACGGGCGCGTGGGTGCCAGGGTCTGCGGTAGGGATCCGCATTGCGGGAGGCCGGCATGGACGACGTACCGGACCGCTATCTCGAGGCGCTACGCGACGTCTACGACCCCTGCTGTCGGGAGAAGGGCATCTCTGTCGTGGACATGGGGCTCATCCGCTCGGTGACGGTGCGTGATGGGCAAGCCCGGGTAGAGCTGCTGCTCACGTCTGGGTGGTGCCCATTCGCGTCGCGTGTTCTCACCGACGTACGCGACCGGATCATCGCGCTGCCCGAGGTCGGCAGCGCTGAGGTCGACGTGGTCTGGGACGAGGCTTGGACCACCGATCGCCTGTCCGCATCGGCAGTGCGCAAGCTGAACTTTCTGCCCGCCCCGGCGCGGGTTCCGGACCGCGATGCATACGTCGTGGCACACACGAAGGAGGCCGACGGTGATCGGTGATGCGTTCGTTTTCGACGGGGTCGCGCACTTGTTCAACTTCGACGCCAAGAACCCGTTGGGCAGGCCGGGCGAGATGTTCTCGCAGCACATCTACGCTTTCCATCAGGCGCTCACGCCACCGAGCGAGACGGTGCTGCCCCCCGAGGAGTTCCTCCGGCAGTGGACGGTGGCGGACATCCAGCGCATGGTGTACGACGAGTCCGACACGGACATGCTCTGCGCGATGCCGCTCCCGCTGACCGACCTCTACAAGGACGGCCTCTCCCCCTGGGAGGAGTGCGCCGAGCTGGCGACCCGCGACCCGGACCGCACGGTCTTCTGGGGCTCGGTCAACCCGCTCGAAGGGCGCAAGGCGCTCGACCTGATGGAGCGTCAGGTCGGCGAGTTCGGCGCCAGGGCCTTCAAGTTCTACAACGTGCGGTACGACTACGGCTCGCCCTTCCCTTGGCGGATGGACGACCCGCGGGTCGCCTTCCCGGTCTTCGAGAAAGCGCAAGAGCTCGGCGTGAACCTCATCGGCGTCCACAAGGGCGTACCGCTGGGACCACAGCCGATCGAGCACACCCAGACCTGGGACATGGACGGCGCCGCGGCCAACTTCCCCGACCTCAACTTCGTCATCTTTCACGTCGGGTTGCCGTTCCTCGACGAGGTGTGCTGGCAGCTCATCCGCCATCCGAACCTCTACGCCTCGCTTGCCGCGACCATCAACTTCGTCGTCCGCGCACCGAGGATGTTCGCCGAGACGCTCGGCAAACTACTGTTCTGGTGCGGCGAGGACAAGATCGTGTACGGGAGCGAGGCACCGATCTGGCACCCGCAGTGGGCGCTGAGGGCGTTCTGGGACTTCGAGATACCTCAGGACCTCATCGACGGCTACGGCTACCCACAACTCACCGAGCAGGCCAAGCGCAAGATTCTCGGCGAGAATCTGCTCAGGCTGCACGGAATGGACGTCGACGAAGCCAAGCGCAGTCTCGGTCGCCCGCAGGAACACTAGGAGGACCTGGCAGGTCCACGGCATCCTGCAGCTGATCAGCAGCTTTCGCCTTTGTACGCTGGCCGGCATGGCTGCCTCGTCGCTCATGGTCCCGGTTGGCACACCGGCGCCCGACTTCACCTTGGACGACATCGCCGGCAGCACGGTGCGCCTCGACGATCTCGCACTGGCGCCCGCACTGCTGGTCGCATTCCTGTGCAACCACTGCCCGTACGTTCGACACATCGAATCCGAGCTCGGCCGGATGCTTTCGCTGTACCCGAGCCTGGCCGTCGTGGGCATCTGCACCAACGACTCGGAGGCCTACCCGGACGATCGGCCCGAGCGCCTTGCCGATCAGGCGCGACGTGCAGCCTGGACGTTCCCGTACCTGCTCGACACCGACCAGACCGTCGGCCGGGCATATTCCGCTGCCTGCACGCCGGACTTCTTTCTCTACGACGCGCAACGCCTGCTGGCCTATCGCGGCGCGTTCGACGAGTCGACGCCGGGCAACGGCAAGCCGGTCACCGGTGCGCTCCTCGGCGCGGCGATCTCCCGCGTGCTGGTCGGTCAGCCGGTGCCTGAACCACACCTGCCGAGCATGGGCTGCTCTATCAAGTGGCGGACGTGAAGCCCGAGGTGCCGGTGCTGGCTTACTCCCCGCTCTCGTACTTGAACGAGAGGTTGAGCTTCGTGCGATACGTGATGCTGCCGTCCTCGGCCATGTGAATGTCCTGTGCCACGACCTCGGCGACCCGGAGATCGCGGATCGTCTGGCTGGCCGTCTTGATGGCGACTGACGCAGCGTCCTCCCAGGATTCCGCGCTGGTGCCGATGACCTCGGTCACGCGGTAAACGCTCATCCGACCCTCCTCGCCGAACCCGGCTCGCTTGTCTGGACAGTCCTACCGGAGCAATGCGTTCGGCCACAAGGAGAACCGAGCGTCACGGTGGCAACCCAGGCGTGCGATCGGCGGCCCGCCTCGCATGGCACAGTAAAACGCTCCACATACCTGGCGAATCAGGCACGACGACGCTGCCCCGGTGTGCCATGAGCACTGCGGTCCGGTTCAGCGGGGCATCGTGCTGCGCAATGACGACGACGAGGTGCGATCCAGCAGCGCCCTCGCGCTCAATCCCTGTACCGCTTCCGGCCGCGCAGGGGCGGCCGCTGTCAGGACGGCCTCGCGGAACTGGTCGTCCTCGCCGAGTCGGTAGACCAGCTCGCTCACCACGACCGGCGGCAACTCGTCGACCCGACGGTCGTCGACGCCGAGCAGGTCGCCGACGACGGCGCGGACCTGGTCGCCGGTCAGCTCGCCGAGGGCCGCACGCAGCCGGGTCACAGGCTGCTGCGCGGCCTCCGTGACCGCCTCGGCTACGGCGGTCTCGGGTAGATCCGGCAATCCGGCCTCGAGCAGGCCTTCGGCGTCGACGATGCCGACGCCGAAGGTGCGCTGCAAGCCGTTGCTGATCCAGTCGGACGGTATCCGGCGACCGTGGCTGCGCAACAACGCCAGGAACGCACCCTGGACGTTGGCCTTGCCGTATCGCCGGCGGATGGTTTCGGGACCGTGGTGGGCCAGCCACAGCGCGGCGACACCGGCCAGCATCGCCACCGCGTACGAAGTGCCGTCGCTACGCGATCGGATGAATCCGGGCGGCGTCCCCAGGATGACCCGCGCCGTCCAGACGCTCTCGCCCGGTGCGGAGATGTCGACCGCGGCGCCGCGCGACGAGTCGTGCCAGGGCTTGTCGTCGCAGTTCGTGGCGGCCACGGCGAGGCATTCGGGATACGACGCCGGCGCGACGACGAAGGTGACCTTGTTGCCCGCCGCCGCCATCACGATCATGCCGTCGGCCACGGCCGCGCGGATCGCGTCCTGCAGTCCGATGAACCCTCGACCACCAAGGGACATCGAGATGATGTGGCAGCCGCGCTCGCGGGCCAGGTTGACCGCGCGCGCGACGTCGCCGTCCAGCACCTGGACCACGCTCTTGATCGCCCGGAAGGGGACCAGGGTCGCCAGGGGAGCGACGCCGCTGATCTCGCCCCGCTCGCGTCCGGCGATGACGCTGCCGGTCTGCGTGCCGTGGCCGGGCGAGTCGAGTACGGCAAAGAACGCGCGCCGCAACGGATCGCGAGCGTTGTCGTCATCATCGATGAAGTCGTAGTCCGTTGTGAGGTCCAGCGCGGCGCGTTCCAACTCGGGATGGTCGCTGTAGCCCGTGTCGATATGCCCGATGCGGATGCCCTCGCCGCGGCTTCGCCCGCGCTGTTCGGGCGGCAATGCCCACGCCTCGCGGGCGCGCACGTTGTCCAGCGCCCATGCCTTGGTCCCCGAGCACGGAAGGTCCTGGCGGTCACTGTCCGCGGACTCGGGCTGCGGTTGCGTCGAGGGGACGGTGCCGACCTCGGGCCCGAACGCGGTAGACGGGACGTCGGGCTCGACCTCCAGGTCTGCTTCGTGCGAAAGCCTGGTCGCCAGGTCATAGGCCACGCGACTCTGGTCATATGCCGGTACCGAAGGAATCGCCCCGCTCACCACCCACCAGCGCTTGAGCTCAGCGGGCCGCGCGTTGCCGAACAGCCGCTCGAGCCGCCATGCGTCGCCCGCCATGTCCGCGGGTCCCAGCTGCCGCTGCACGGCCCGACGCAGATGCCGCTCGGACTCGGCCTTTTGGGTCATGCCCGCGGGCAGCTGCACCAGCAACCGCACCCACCCCTGCGACGGATCCCGTGGACGCATCTGCTCCCCCTCACGAGTGAATCGCCCTGAGCTCATAGGAGCTGGGCTTCCGGTGGCTCGCCGACGTCGAGGTCGGTGTTCTGACCGTAGTGCCGTTGTTCGAGCCGTGCTGGGGAACGACCTAGCATCCAGACCATGAATGTGGAGACTGCTGCCCGCCGGTGGGCGGAGACGTGGAACCATGCGTGGCCGGCCCGCGACGTCGAGGCGATCGCGTCGCTCTACGCGGACGCTGCCGAGTACCGGGCACTGGTCTTCCGTGAGCCGGACTTCGGCGTAGCCGGGATACGTCGCTACCTGCGCGAGAACTTCGGCGCGGAGGACGACATCGAGTGCCGGTTCGGCACGCCGGTGGCTGCCGGGGACCGGGCCGCGGTCGAGTGGTGGGCGACATGGATCGAGGACGGTCAGCGGCTGACCCTGGCCGGTGCGACGTTGCTCCGGTTCGACGACGACGGTCAGGTCGTCGACCATCGGGACTACTGGAACCAGGTCGAGCGCCGCGAGCCGCCGTACGAACACTGGTGACACACTGCGTGGATCACTGTTGCGGGGCATAGTCGACGTGATGGTTGCCGGTTCACTGCTGTCCGAGTGACATCAGACCGGCGATGATCACTGACAGTGGGGGAAGTCATACCGATTTCCCAGGGCAGGAAGGGGTGCGACATGACAACTGGTTCGAGTTCGCGGCTGCTCAGCGACGACCTGATCCGACTGCTGGAGCTGGTGAAGGGCTCCGACAGCATCGAGCTGAAGCTGACGGTGCCCGAGTCCGCTTACCGTTCGACGGCGGCCGCGCTCGGCGCGGACCCGCTGGAGGCGCAGATCCGCCAGGTGTTCTTCTTCGACACCCCCGACCTGGCCCTCGACCGGGCAGGCGTCGTCGCGCGGGCGCGGCGAGTCCAGGGGCGCGGGGACGACTCCGTGATCAAGCTCCGCCCCGTCGTACCGTCCGAGCTTTCCGGCGACGTCCGCGGCTCGCCGAACCTCGTCGTCGAAGTTGACGTGATTCCTGGCGGCTACGTGTGCTCAGCGTCGCTGAAGGGCCAGCTCCCGAAGCCGGCCGTCCGGGCCGCGGCGCTGGGCGAGAAGCCGCTGCGCAAGCTCTTCTCGAAGGAGCAGCGGGCCTTCTTCGCCGCGCACGCCCCGGACGGCGTGACGATCGACGACCTGTCGGTCCTCGGTCCGATCTTCGTGCTCAAGCTGAAGGTCAGGCCGGAGGCGTACCCGCGTCGCCTGGTCGCCGAGATGTGGATTTACCCGGACGGCGCACGCGTCGTCGAGCTCTCCACCAAATGCCTGCCAGGCGAGGGGATCGCCGTGGGCGTCGAGGCCCGGCAGTTCCTCGAAAGCAAGGGCATAGACCTCAGCGGGGAACAGCAGACCAAGACCAGAACGGCTCTGGAGTTCTTCTCCTCGGAGCTGCAAACCCATCGCTCCCCACCGACGTGAGCGCGGTTCGCACGATCTTCGGCGTGTAGTCTCACCGACAGGGGAGACGCCGACCGTGACTGCCGGCGCCGCCGTGTCACCATCACAGTGGGGCGTGGGCTTCGGGGGGGACGGCATGGGGCGGGTTCCGTTCGAGGTTCGGCGGCGGTAGCGGCATGACCGGGTCGGACGGCCTGATCGTCGCCAACGGCGTGGACGCCGTCACCGGCGACTACCTCCTCGCGCCGCAGAACGTCCTGTACGGGATGTTCATGCACCAGGGGGAACTCACCGTCCAGGACGAGCAGGACATCCTCACACCGGCAGTGGAGCGGATGAAGGAACACACATGAGCACTGCCGACCTGAACGACGATCTGGAGCTCGCGGCGATCTGGATCGCGCTTCACGACGCCACTGAGAGCCGGCGCTTCTACGCCGCTCGGATACTCGCTCGCCATGATGTGAAGTCGCACGTTCGTGACGTCCAGCGTCTCGTTGATCAGGAACCGTCCGGGAGAGTGCGGTTCTGGCTGTCGGTCGCGCTGGCCAAGGCTGGGTTCTGGTCGGAACTGACGTGGGCGAACTGGGACCGGATCGACCTCGGCGATCCGGCCACGCTCGCCGGCGACATTCGGGCATGCGGCCCGTTTCCACCCGGCGCGATGGAGGCGATCCGGGACACTGCCGAGAGGTCGTGGGTCTTCGCCGCCTTCCTTCGCAGTGTGGATGCCCACATCCCAGCGGGTGACACGGCAGCCACGCCGGATGACGGCGACGACACTCCGGACTTCGAGCCGACGGGGTCGGCACCGAGGGGCGTCGGATCCAGCGGGGAGACCGAGCTCCCGGACTTCGGAGCCGAGGCGGCCGTCGACGAACCGCCTGAGCCGGAAACCGCGACCCGCCAGGCGTACCCACGGGTCGACGCGCCGGACGTCGTCGTCGTGGACCACCCGTTCGACGTCATCGTCGGCGTCGCACCGCGTCGCGACCGGACGCTCGTCGGCACGGGTGGCTTCGACCTCACCGGCGACGAGGTGCGGCTCGAGGTTCTGCTGACTTACGACCCGCAGTCCTTACGCCTCGACGGAGACTCCAGGCTCTCGCTGCCGGTCACGCGCGACGATCCCTATCCGTCGGCGACCGTGCGGTTCACCGCCCTCGACGGCGACGACCTCGGGAACGAACGTCGCATCGGCGTGCACTACCTGCTCGATGGCGTGGTACGCGCGATTGCGTGGCGGGTCGTCGTAGCGGTCCTGACTCCGGACGAGGTGGCGGGCGCGCCGAAGCCGCAGACCCGCGAGCGCGAGCTGCTCGACCTGACTTCGCTGGTCGCGGAGGATGCTCCGGACCTCGTGCTCGCCGTGTTCCGGGCCGACTCGGCGGCGCCGGGCCACTACGTGTGGGCCGCGTATCCCTCGGCGGCCGGTGTCACCGTTCCCGACTCGAAGCGGGCACGGAGTCTCGGCGACCCGCGGAGCTACACGACCGACATCGGGCGCGAGGTCGCGATGTCCAACGACCGCTACGCGCTGTATGCCTTCCTCGTCGGAACCGGTCGCACGATCGGCGATGCGGTACCACCTGCCATTCAGGCAGCCATCCGCGAGGTCGCACAGCGGCCCGATCCGGCAGAGGCCGCTTCGGTATTGCTGCTCACCGAGGAGCCGTACGTGCCGTGGGAGCTGGCGGCGTTCACCCCGCCGCTGGCGACGCGGTTCGGCGGCGCGTCTCCGTTCCTCGGCGCGCATGTGGCGCTCGGTCGTTGGCCGCTCACCGAGAGCCGGCCGAGGCCCGTCCCACGACGGAGCGTCGAGGTGGTGGACCGTGCCGTGCTCACTGCGACGTACGTCGGGGTCACGGGCTGGCCGCAACTGCCGTTCGCCGAGGCCGAAGCTGCCGCGCTCGCGGAACGCTACCCGCGGACGGCTGTGGTCGAACCCGTCTTCCGTGATGTCCTCGACTGCCTGGGCGGGCAGCCCGCGACGGACGTGCTGCACGTCGCGCTGCACGGGCGGTTCGACCCGCAGGGCGTCGACCAGGGCCTGGTACTCCTCGCGCCGAAGGCGAACGGCGGCTTCGGGCCGCAGTACCTCAAGCCGCAGCACGTCGACGCCGTCACGATGCCGCGGCCGACGTTCCTGTTCCTCAACGCCTGCCAGGTCGGGCAGGGCCAGGTGACCCTCGGCGACTACGCGGGGCTGGCCGCTGCCCTTCTCAGGGCGGGCGCGTCCGGTGTCGTTGCCGCGCTGTGGAACGTCGAGGACGAAGTCGCGAGCCGGGTCGCGGACGAGTTCTACGCCGCGGTGTACCGCGGCGACGACGCTCCGTCGGTGGCCGAAACGCTCCGACGGATTCGCGCGAACTACACGGCCGACAACGTCGACACCGGGACGAGCGACAGTGCCACATTCGTGGCCTACCAGCTGTTCGGTCATCCGCGGTTACGGCTGTTATCAGGACAGGGAGACGACGGTGGCTGAGCAACTCGACCCCACAGGTGTCGCAGTCTCGATCGGGAGCGTCACGCTGCGCACACCGGGTCTCACCGGAACAGCGGAAGTCCATCACGCCGGCAGTTCCGGCATGCGTGCTGCTGAGGACGCGACAGCGGAGTTTCTCGAGTGCCTCGAGCGTGCCGGCGTCGAGGAGCAGTTGACAATCGAGATCCGGGACCCCTGGCAGACCGATGACGACGGAACCGGCAGCAGGGCGGCTGGTGGTGACGGCGACATCGAAGCGGAGGTGCCCGGACCGGGCACCGGCCTGGGGCAGTTCCTGATCTTTACCGCGGAGGACGGGACCGTGAGCTGGCACCTGCCGGTGGACGTACCGCGGGACCCGCCGTCAGTGGCCTCCCGTGGTGATGACAGCCGGGTCTACCGGGTACCGCGTGCGGTGACGCCGACGGTTCAGCCCGACGGAGCCGGGCAGCGCGGCCTGTTCGGCATCGTCGGGTCGAAACTCCTCAAGGTGCTGGTCTTTCCCCTCGTGGACCCGGTACTGGGCAAGGTCGGCGACTACTTCGCCTCCCGTTGGGAGCAGCGTCACCGGCAAAACGCGCTGCGGACGTTCCAGCCCGAGACCTACCGGCAGGCGGCGGGCGACCCGCTGCCTGACTGGTCCGTGCTGGCCGCCGGTCCGGCGCTGCTGTTCGTCCACGGGACGATGAGCCGATCGCACACCGGCTTCCGCCGGATCCCCGAGTCGTTGATCGGGGAGCTTCATTCCCGCTACGAGGGCAGGGTCCTCGCCTTCGACCACTTCACGATCTCGGTCGACCCCACGGAGAACGTGCGGTGGCTGGCGAAGCAGCTGCCCGACGGCCTCGGCATGACCGTCGACGTGATCGCACATTCCCGCGGCGGCCTGGTCGGCCGGGTCATGGCCGAGCGCGGCGAGGAACTCGGCCTCGGTGGCATCGTCGACGTACGCAACCTGATCATGGTGGGCACACCGAACGCGGGAACCGTCCTGGCCGACCCCGAACACCTCGGCACACTGCTGGACCGGGTGACGAACCTGGTCCAGTTGGTGCCGGACAATCCGGTGACCGACACCGTCGATGTCGTCCTCGCCGTCCTGAAGCAACTCGCCGTGGGCGCGTTCGGAGGGCTCGGCGGCCTGGTCTCCATGAACCCGAACGGCAGCTATCTGCGGGAGTTCCTCAACCGGCCCGCCACGACGGCGAGCACGTACCGAGCCGTCGCCTCGGACTTCGAGCCGGCTCAGGGGTCGCCGCTCGCCCGGACGGCTCGCGACGCGATCATCGACGTCGTGTTCGGCAGCATCGAGAACGACCTGATCGTGCCGACCGAAGGCGTCCACCACGTCAAGGGTCTCGACGGCTTCGCCCCGGCCGATCCGTTGGTCTTCCCGGCGACCGCGGCTGTCGACCACAGCAGTTTCTGGGTCCAGGACGCCTTCGCCCAGAAGGTCCTCCAGTGGCTGCCGTCTCCGGATTGAGTCGCTCACGCTCCGCGCTTAGTCCCGACCGGCCTGCCGACGACTGGCTGGGTCTCGCATGATCGCCCCGTCCTCACCTTGACGGCGGCACTCTGCCCGGCCACGGTCGTCGGTAAGTCGACCGGTCCGGGAGGGCGGGAATGTCCGAGCGAACCGTCACCATCGACATCGATGGCGGCGACGCGATACACGGGGACCTGACGGTTCCCGAGCACGCTGCCGGGGTCGTGCTGTTCGCCCACGGAAGCGGCAGCAGTCGGCACAGTCCGCGGAACCGAAGCGTCGCGCGCGAACTCCAGCAGCGTGGGCTGGCGACCATGCTGGCCGACCTGCTCACCGAGGCCGAAGAGGGCGAGGACGCCCGGACCGGGCGCCTTCGCTTCGACATCGACCTACTGGCCGAGCGGCTCCTGCTCGCGACCCGGTGGCTGGCGCAGGAGCCGTCGGCGGCGCATCTGCCGCTCGGCTACTTCGGCGCCAGCACCGGTGCGGCAGCGGCCCTGGTCGCCGCCGCGCGTGTAGGCAACCAGGTCGCGGCTGTGGTGTCCCGCGGCGGTCGGCCGGACCTGGCCGGTGCGGCGTTGACCGAGGTGCGGGCTCCGACCCTGCTCGTGGTCGGTGGCCGGGATGATGTCGTTCTCCGGCTCAACCGGGTGGCGCTCGGCGAGTTGGGCGGCGTCCGCGACCTGGTGGTCGTCGACGGAGCGACCCACCTGTTCGAGGAGCCCGGAGCTCTCGACGAGGTCGCCCGCCTCGCCGGTGAGTGGTTCGTCACCCACCTGTAGTCGGCACCGGTCGGGTTCGCGTTGTCGCCTGGGCGGCCGCCAGCCGGGCGAGTGCGAGGGCAGCGATCAGCAGGCCGAAGTCACGCAGGGCGACGTCGTAGAAGTCACCCAGGATGAGCAGGTTGACGATGATCCCGGCGAGCCAGGCGGCGACCAGGTAGCCACCCCACAGCGGACGGACGGCGACGACGAGCCCGGCGACGATCTCGATGACGCCGACCGCGTACATGAACTGCTGGGCGGTGCCGGGCGTGATGTCGGCGACGAATGGTGCGAGGTACTGCGGCCAGTCGGTCATCAGGTTGAAGAACTTGTCCAGCCCGAACAGGATCGGAGCCACTGTGAACCCGGTTCGGAGCAGGGCGAACGCCTGCTGGACCGGATCAGCGCTCAGGGTTCGCCCGGTCGTGTGGGCGGATGGTGTGGTGCCGGTCATGGTGTCTCCCTTCCTACGGCCGCCGGGGGTGGCGGCGGGATGGTCAGTGGTCGACGTGGTCGACGAGGTCGAGGAGCGGCGTGTCGGGATCGGCGAGTCGCGCGACGTCGACCTGGGCGCCGGAGCGGGTCAGCGCCTCGATGTGGTCGATGACGTCCCAGACGTTGACGCTCATGCCGGCCAGCACGCGCCGGTCACGCAGCCAGAACGCGACGAACTCGCGCCGAGCGGTGTCGCCGCGAACGACGATCTGGTCGTATCCGCCGGGTTCGGCGTAGCCGGTGTACTCCATGCCCAGGTCGTACTGGTCGGTGTAGAAGTACGGAGTGCGGTCGTACGTGGCGCGGTCGCCGAGCATTCCGGCGGCGGCCACGGCGGGCTGGTGCAACGCGTTGGCCCAGTGCTCCACGCGGAGGCGCCGGCCGAGGCGCGGGTGGAAGGCATTGGCGACGTCGCCGGCCGCGTAGATGTCCGGGTCGCTGGTCCGCAGGTGCTCGTCGACGAGGATCCCGTTGTCCACGTCGAGCCCGGCGGCCTCGGCCAACTCGGTGACCGGGGTGATACCGACGCCCGCGATGACGGCGTCGGCGGGCAGCCTGGCACCGTCTTTCAGCACCACGGCGCCCACCCTGCCGTCGTGGCCGGTGATCTCCGCGACGGCAACACCAGGGCGAAGATCGACATCGTGGTCGCGGTGCAGGTCGGCGAACACCTGCGCCATCTCGGGGCCGAGTACCCGAAGCAGGGGCAGCTCGGATCGCTCCAGGACGGTGACCTCGGCACCGGCCGCGCGGGCGGCGGCAGCGGTCTCCAGTCCGATCCAGCCGGCGCCGACGACGACCAGGCGGGTACCTTCGTGCAACGTCTGCCGGATCCGGTCGCTGTCCGCAAGCCGGCGCAGGTAGAGCACTCCGTCGAGGTCGGCGCCGGGAACCGGGAGTGGTCGGGGTGTGGAGCCGGTGGCGATCAGCAACTTCGCATAGTCGAGAGGCTCGCCGTCGTCCAGGACGACCCGGTGCGAACCGGGATCGACGGCGGTCACGGTGGTTCCCAGCCGCAGCTCGACGTCGTGCTCGTCGTACCAGGACGGCTGGTGGACGTAGACCGTGTCACGATCGGCCTTGCCGGTCAGGTAGTCCTTCGACAGCGGCGGGCGCTCGTAGGGGCGCTCGGTCTCGTCGCCGACCAGGACGATGGGCCCGTCGTGGCCACGGTCGCGCAGCGCCTCGGCGGTCTTTGCGCCGGCGAGGCTGGCGCCGACGATGACGAATGGTGCCGTGGTGGGCATGGGTTGGCTCACCCCTTCCGCGTGGTGGAGGCATGGTGGGCGGTGGCCCGGAACCGGTCGATCTTGTCTGCGACCTGACCGCTGAGCCGGTCCCAACTGGCCTCGAATGCGGTCACCCCGTCGTCCTCGAGTTGCTGGACGATCTCGGCGTACCGAATTCCGAGTCCGGCCAGGGCGCTCAGCACCTCACGGGCCTGCTCGGCACGACCGTGGACGGTGTCGCCGGTGATCCGGCCATGGTGGGCGACCGCGCGCAGCGTGGCCTCCGGCATCGTGGCGATGGTGTCGGCTGTGACCAGTCCGGTGACGTAGCGGGTGTCGTCGTAGGCCGGGTCCTTTACTCCGGTGCTGGCCCACAGCAGCCGCTGCGGCCGGGCGCCGGCGGCAGCCAGCGCCACCCAGCGTTCGGATGCAAATACGCGCCGATGGCGCTCCGCGGCCAGGTGGGCGTTCGCGAGGGCAGCCTTGCCACGAAGGCGCTGAGCATCCGCCGTCGCGAGTCCGTCCAGCAGGGTGTCGACGGCGGTGTCGAGCCGGCTGACGAACAACGACGCCACCGAGGCGATCCGGGACAGGTCGTGCCCGGCTCGCTGCGCGGCCTCCATCCCGCCCAGGAAGGCCTCGAGCACCTGGTCGTAGCGGTCGAGTCCGAACAGCAGGGTGACGTTGATGTTGACCCCGTCGCCGAGGCAGGTCGCGATGGCCGGCAGGCCTGCGGGCGTGGCCGGAATCTTGACGAACAAGTTCGGCCGGTCGACCTGCTGCCACAGGATGCGGGCCTCGGCAAGGGTGCGGTCGGTGTCGTGGGCGAGGCGGGGATCGACCTCGATGGACACGTACCCGTCGCGGCCACCGCTGTCGTCGTACACGGGCCTCAGCACGTCGGCAGCCCCACGAACGTCATCCGTGGTGAGCTGGCGCAGGGCATCGTCGACCGTGACAGGTTGCGCGGCCAGCTCGCGCAGTTGCCCGTCGTAGAGGTCGCCGCCCGCGACGGCGGCAGCGAAGATGGTCGGGTTGGTCGTCACCCCTGTCACGTGGCACTCGGCGACCAACCGGGCCAGCTCGCCGCCTTCCAGCCGGGCCCGGCTGAGGTCGTCCAGCCAGATCGACACGCCCGCTGCGGTGAGGGCGTCCAGCGGGCTGGTCACCGGACGCTCCCGTCGGGTACGGCCAGCGCGAGGAACTCGCTGCGGGACCGGGCGTCGTCGCGCAGCAACCCGTGCAAGGTCGACGTGACCGTGGTCGACGCCGCGGCGCGGACGCCGCGCAGCGTCATGCACATGTGCTCGGCCTCGACAACCACCCCGACCCCGCGCGGTGTCAGGTGGGTCTGCAACCAGTCGGCAACCTGCTTGGTCAGCCGCTCCTGTACCTGCGGGCGTCGGGCGAACAGCTCGACGACGCGGGCGAGCTTGGAAAGGCCCAGGATCCGCGCGCCAGGCAGGTACCCGACGTGAGCGGTGCCGACGAAGGGCAGCAGGTGGTGCTCACAGACCGACTGCACCGGAATGGACCTGGCCAGTACCAGCTCGTCGTAGCCCTCGTCGTTGGGGAACGTCGTCAGCCTGAACGGGCGCGGCGCCAGCATCTCTGCATACGCAGCCGCCATCCGCCTTGGAGTTTCAGCGAGGCCGCCCGCCTTCAGGTCCAGGCCCATAGCGCCCAGAAACCGCGCGGCCGCGTCGGCTGCGGTCTCCAGGTCGACCGGGGCCGAGTCCGGCACCACGCGCAACACGGGGCGAGACGGCCGCCAGGCGGGCTCCGAACCGATCGCCTCGATCGGGAAGGCAATGGCCTCCGATTCCACTCCCAGACCACTCACCGCCGGTGCCGCCTCTCTTCGACTATTTTCACTAATCATCCTTAGTCTAAATTGTGTCAGTCTGTCAAGACCGGGCTGCCGTCCACTTTTGGAGTACGTGTATTGGTGTAACCTGGTGGCATGAGCGATTCTCAGCCGGTGGCCGCAGTGGCGGTGCTCGCGGATGACTCGCGCCGGATCATGTACGACTACATCCGCCGACAGGCCCAGCCGGTGACGCGCGACGAGGCCGCGGCGCAGGCGGGGATCTCCCGCAAGCTGGCCGCTTTCCACCTGGAGAAGCTGGTCGAGGCAGGCCTACTGCAAAGCGACCAGCAGGCACCGCCAACGGGAGCGCGCCGAGGCCCGGGCCGGGTGCCGAAGGTCTATCGGCCCACCGACACGGAGCTGAGCGTCTCCATCCCCGAGCGGCGGCTCGACCTGCTCGGCGAGGTCCTCGTCGACGCCCTGGCCACGGAGGCGGCGTCGGGTACCGCCCGGGAGGCCGCGCTGCTCGGTGCCCGGCAGCGCGGCATCGAGCTCGGCACCGCCGAACGCACCGAGCGCCGCCTGAACCGCACCGGTGCCGAACGCGCCGTTCACCTGGCCTGTGGCGTGCTCGAGCGCGTCGGCTACGAGCCTTACCGTGACGACGACCGGTCCGTCCACATGCGCAACTGCCCTTTTCATCCCCTCGCCGCCCGCCAGCGCGAGCTCGTGTGCGGGATGAACCGCGAGCTGATCGACGGGCTGCTTCGCGGCCTCGGCAACAGCTCGGTCGACGCGACACTCGCTCCCCGACCGGGTGAGTGCTGCGTGGAACTGCGTCAATGACGGCGCCGTCGCGGTGGTGAGCAATCCGGACGTTCGGGTTCGCCGGGTCTACGACGAACCGTCCGACGAGGACGGCCGCCGGGTGCTGGTCGACCGCATCTGGCCACGCGGGCTGACCAAGGCCAGGGCCGACCTCGGCGAGTGGTGCAAGGAGGTCGCACCGTCGACTGCGCTGCGACAGTGGTACGGCCACGACCCCGCGAAGTTCGAGGAGTTCAGTCGCCGCTACCGAGCCGAACTCGAGGAACCCGGGCGGGCCGACGCACTGCGGCACCTTCGCGACCTGGCCGCGCGCGACCCGCTGACGCTGCTGACGGCCACCAAGCGCCCCGATATCAGCGAGGCCGCCGTCCTCGCCGATCTGCTGCGCCGCTGACGTTCAGGCGAGCGAGATTGACCTGGGCGGTGCTCTTGTCTATGTTCGTCAAGAGAACATGCGTCCGACATGCGAACACGGCGGGACGGGGTCCCTTACAGCGCCCTGGGGAGACTGCTGACCGATGGCTGAGTTGGTCTCGCTGGTCGAGGGCATCGCCGAACTCGTCCACGACGGTGACATGGTCGCCCTGGAGGGGTTCACTCACCTGATCCCCTTCGCCGCGGGTCACGAGATCATCCGGCAGGGGCGCCGTGATCTGACCCTCGTCCGGATGACTCCGGACATCGTCTACGACCAGATCATCGGCATGGGGTGCGCCCGGCGCCTGATCTTCTCCTGGGGCGGAAACCCGGGTGTCGGTTCACTGCACCGGTTTCGCGACGCCGTGCAGAACGCCTGGCCAGGCCCGCTCGAGATCGAGGAGCACAGCCACGCAGGTATGGCCAACCGTTACGTGGCCGGGGCCTCCGGCCTCCCGTTCGCCGTCCTGCGCGGGTACGTGGGAACCGACCTCATTGCTCGCTCCGACGAGATCAGGCCGATCACCTGCCCGTTCACCGGCGAGTTGCTCACCGCTGTGTCCGCCCTTCGTCCGGACGTCACGATCGTGCATGCACAGTGTGCGGACCGCTCCGGGAACGTCCAGATGTGGGGGATCACGGGCGTCCAGAAGGAGGCCGTGCTTGCGGCGAAGCGCTCGCTGGTCACCGTCGAGGAGGTCGTCGACGAGCTCATACCGGCGCCCGACCAGGTGATCCTGCCCACCTGGGTGGTGACGGCCGTGGCCGAGGTGCCCGGAGGGGCCCACCCCTCCTACGCGATGGGCTACTCGGTGCGCGACAACGACTTCTACGTGGCGTGGGACGCCATCAGCCGCGACCGTGACACGTTCCTCGAGTGGATGCAGGACAACGTCGTCACCGGGAGCCGGGTGTGACCGCGACCTGGACCGCGGACGAGATGATGACCGTCGCTGCGGCGCGGCTCCTGCGGGACGGCACCTCGTGCTTCGTCGGCATCGGGCTGCCGAGCACCGCGGCGAACCTGGCCCGCTCGACCCATGCGCCGGGACTCGTTCTCGTTTACGAGTCCGGCTGCCTCGGTGCTAAGCCCGATCGACTCCCGCTCTCGATCGGGGACGGCATCCTGGCCGAGACGGCAGACACCGTCGTCGGCGTACCCGAGGTCTTCAACTACTGGCTGCAGCCGGGGCGCATCGACATCGGCTTCCTCGGTGCGGCCCAGATCGACCGGTTCGCGAACATCAACACCACCGTGATCGGCAGTGACTACGCGGCGCCCGAGGTCCGGCTCCCTGGGGCCGGGGGCGCGCCGGAGATCGCCGCCTCGTGCCGGGAGGTCGTGGTCGTCGTCAGACAGAACCGGCGCACGTTCGCTGATCGGGTCGACTTCGTCACATCGGTCGGCTTCGGCACCGGACGCGGGCACCGGGAGCGGCTCGGTCTCACGGGGTCGGGGCCGCGCCTGGTCATCACCGACCTCGGCATCCTGGAACCCGATCCGATCACGTGTGAGCTCACCCTGACCCACGTGCATCCGGGTGTTCGGATCGACCAGGTTCGTGCCGCGACGAGTTGGGACCTCACAGTGTCGGGATCAATCGCCGTGACGGAGCCGCCGAGCGAACACGAACTGGCCACCTTGCGGGCGCTGGAGTCGACGACGCATCGGGTCCGGGGTGCGGCGTGAGCACCGTAGCCTGTGCCTCGGGCCGCGAACCAGGGCGCGGCCGCCCGACCCGACCGTGGAGAACTGGGGTGCGCCGGTGACCGACCGGGCAGGGGTGCGCGAGCCGGACTCGCGCGGCACGGACTTCGTCAAGTCGCTCGAGCGCGGGCTCGCGGTCATCCGCGCCTTCGACGCCGTGCACGCTGCGTTGACCCTGTCGGAGGTGGCCCGCTCGACCGGGCTGACCAGGGCCGCCGCGCGCCGATTCCTGCTCACTCTGGTCGAGCTCGGCTACATGCGCACCGACGGTCGGCTGTTCGCGCTGCGCCCACGCATCCTCGAGCTCGGCTACGCCTACCTGTCCAGCCTGAGCCTGCCCGAGGTTGCGCAGCCGCACATGGAGACGCTCGTCGCGCAGGTCCACGAGTCGTGCTCGGTCTCGGTCCTCGACGGCGACGAGGTCGTGTACGTCGCGCGCGTTCCGACCAAACGGATCATGGCCGTGGCGATCAGCGTCGGAACCCGGTTCCCGGCGCACGCCACCTCGATGGGGCGCGTCCTGCTGGCTCACCAGCCCGTGGAGTGGCTCGACCGGTACCTCGCCACGACCGAGCTGCGGCCCATGACCCGCCGGACGGTCACCGACCCCGGCAAGCTGCGCGGCATCCTCAACCGGGTCCGGGCCCAGGGCTACGCACTTGTCGACCAGGAGCTCGAGGAGGGCCTCCGGTCGCTCGCCGTGCCCATCCGCAACGGCACCGGGCTCCCGGTCGCGGCGATGAACGTGTCTGCGCACGCCAGCCGGGGCACGTCCGAGTCGATCCGCAGGGAGCTGCTCCCGCCTCTGCGGGAGGCAGCCCGACGGATCGAGGACGACCTCCGGGGCAGTGCGGCAGCGGCCACCGGGTCGAGCTGACAATGCATGACGGCGAGGGCGGGACGATGACCGAGGGCGAGCCGACCTTCGACGACGTCGAGGATGTCCGGGCCCGGCTCGCCGGTGCCGGCTACCTGGCCGACGACGCCATCGCCACGACGGTGTTCCTCGCTGACCGGCTGAGCAAACCGCTGCTGGTGGAGGGGCCCGCGGGCGTCGGGAAGACCGAACTGGCCAAGGCCGTCGCCGCTGCTGTCGGGGCGGGGCTGGTCCGGCTCCAGTGTTACGAAGGGCTCGACGAAGCCAGGGCGCTCTACGAGTGGAACTACAAGCGGCAGCTCCTGCGCATTCAGGCCGCTCAGGCCGCCACCGACGACATGCGGTGGGAGGCCGTCCAGGATGACATCTTCACCGAGGAGTTCCTGCTCGCCCGGCCGCTGCTGACGGCGATCCAACGCTCCGAACCCACCGTGCTGCTCGTCGACGAGACCGACAAGGCCGACATCGAGGTCGAGGGCCTGCTGCTCGAGGTGCTGTCGGACTTCCAGATCACGGTGCCCGAGCTAGGCACCGTGACCGCCGTCCGGCGGCCGTTGGTCGTCCTCACCTCGAACGCCACACGTGAGCTGTCCGAGGCGCTCAAGCGACGCTGCCTCTACCTGCACATGGACTACCCCGACGCCGCGCGGGAGAAGGCGATCGTCCTGGCCCGCGTGCCGGAGGTGGCCGAACGGCTGGCCGAGCAGGTGGTCGCCACGGTCCGGGCGCTGCGGGCCATGGACCTGCGCAAGCCCCCCTCGATCGCCGAGACGATCGACTGGGCTCGCACGATGCTGGCCCTCGGGGTGGACACCCTCGACGAGACGGCCGCAGCGGCCACCCTCGGTGTCGTGCTCAAGCACCGCGCCGACCAGGCCCGTGCCGTCGGCCAGCTGCACCTGCCGCAGCGGGCCTGACCGCGGGCACGAGCTGTGACGAGTTCCGGCTGCAGGCACCAGTCGCCGGCAGATTGTCAGCGGCCTCCGACGCCATCGTTCGGTGGGCAGGTCGACGAGCTCAGGGTTGGCCAGCCGGACTATGCGATGCGGGCGACGCACTCGGTGAGCTGGCGCAGTGTCGACACCTCGAAGACGTCGGTGCAGTACATCTCGTAGAGGGCGAGATCGGAGTCCGCAAGGTTCCACTCGCCTCGAGGCTCCGGATCGAGCCAGTACAGCCGGCGCGACCTGCGGGCGAGCTCGGCCATCGCCGGCGCCGCCGACCTCCGGTCGTGCGAACGCGCGTCGCCGCAGACGATCACGGTCGTCTTGGGCCCGACGGCGTCGGGCCAGGCCTGCAGGAACCTCTCGAAGGCGAGCGCGTAGTCGCTGCGGCCGTCTCGGGCCATCAGGCCACGGCGGTCGAGCAGGTGACGGGGGTCGAGCACGCCGGGGGACGACTCCAGCACGTCGGTGATCTCGACGATCCCGTCGACGAACACGAAGGAACGCACCCGCCGGAACTCCTGGTGCACCGCGTGCAACAGAGCGAGCGTGAACGGCGCGAACTGGGCGGTCGAACCCGATACGTCGCACAGGACGACGAGGTCGGGCTTGGTCGGGTGTCGGCGCTTGAGGACGACGTCGATCGGCACACCGCCCGTAGAGATCGACCGGCGCAGCGTGCGACGCATCTCGAGGGTGCCGCGGCCGCGGCGGCGGGCCCGGTGGCCCAGCCGGATCGCCAGCCGGCGGGCGAGCGGTCGGACGGCGCTGCGCAGTGCCGCCAACTCGTCGGGTCCCGCCCGGAGGAGCGGGGTGTCCTCGAGTGCGTCCGGTTGCGGCGGCGGCGCTCCCACCCGGTCGCCCAACGATGCGGCCACCAGTGCTTCGATCCGGCGACGGATCTCTTCCATCCGCGCATTCGCCGCCGCGGCATCGACGCCGCGCTGCAGGGCGTCCGATTCGGTGTCCGGCTGCAGGATGCGCCGGTACAGCCGGCCGAGATCGACGCCGCGGAGAACGCGCTGGACGTGGTGCTGCACCGAGCGACCGTCGGGTTCCCCGGCCCAGCGGTCCACGGCATCGCCGAGAATCCTGTCCACAGTTGCGTCGTCACCGGCGGTGATCGCCTCTGCAAGCAGGCCAGTCGTGTCCTCGTCGCGACCGGCGCCGGACGACAGCGGCGGCACCGCAGGCCGGTCCCGCCCGAGACCGTCGTGCGGCCGGAGGAACACAGCCTCGAACGCGAGGTCGAAGACGTCGCCGTGCGCCGGATCCTTTACCAGGCTGGCCCGCAACGCGTCGCGCACCTGGCGACGACGGCCGAGATCGACCTGGGCGAGTGCGCGGACTGCGTCGATGGACTCGCCGGTCGACACCGGCAGGCCGCCTGCGCGCAACCGCCGGGCCAGGGCGAGTACAGGGCCGAGCACGGTGGACGGCACACCGCTGGTGTCGTACGCTTCGCGAACGATGGTCCGCATATCGAACACCTTAGGGGGCGCTGGATGCCTGCGCCAGAGGTCCTGTTCGACCTCGCACTGACGCTTCATCCCGAGCACGACGCGTCTGCCCAGGACCACGCGGCCATCCTGGCGGGCCGCCTGGGCTACGGGGAGGTATGGCTGCCGGCCGGTGGAGAGTACGGGTGGCCCGACCCGGGCCGGCTGGACGTCCTGGCCGAGGCGGCGGGCAGGGCGCGGGTCGGCCTGGTGGTGTCGGGCGGAGCGGCCGACGTTGCCGCCGCCTTGCGCTCCGGCCAGGGCCGTGATGCCCTCCTCGAGCTCGATGGCGCTTCGGACGACCTGATCGACGCGGTCGGCGGCGAAGCCGCCTGGGGCGAGCGGGCGCGGCTGCCCCGCTTCGACCCGGCTGCGGCGGGCACCGTCGTTGCCGCCGGCAGCCGTGCGGCCGTGCTGGACGGCATCCGGACAGCGGTCAGGGACCGCTCGGCGGCAGGCGTGTCTCGGGAGCATCACCACGTCGTCGCAGCCGTCCCGGTGTCGATCGGCAGGACGTTCAGCGAGGCCGACGCGCGCGCGCGGCGCGACCCCCGCCTGTCCGGCGACCGCGATCCGCGTCGGGGCGGGCTGTTCGGCACGCACGAGCAGGCGCAGAGCCAGGCCCTCGACCTGGCTGCCGCCGGCGTGGACGTGGTGCGCGTGACCGTTGCCGACGAGGTCGACGTGGCCGATCTGCTGGCCCAGGTGCGCTCTCTCGTGGTCGGGGCGACGCCCGTCCTGCACGCTCGGCGTACGTGAGCCCACCACCGGAACTGTGCGCTCGGGCTGTTGACATCCGATGTGCCCCGCCGGAGGATGAGCGTGTTCACTGGGCGAATGAGTGTTCGCAGATCGCACACGCTCGGCGATTGTGATCAGGGGAGGCAGACGGTGACTCAGGGTGTTCGGACGCCGGCAGGGGCCTATGAGGCCGAGTCGTACGTCACCAGGTTCGGATCCCTCGACGGCTTCGACAAGGGCGGCGTTGAGATCATCAACGACGATCCACGCCACTACGCCTTCTCCAACGTGTTCGAGGTCGCGGCCACGTCGAAGCCGTACGAGAAGGTAGCGGTCGCCAAGAACATGGAGTACGTGCTCGAGGCGGTCCGCGCCGAAGGAATCAGTGCCTGGCGTACCGCCGCCCATGACGAGTTCGCACTGGTACTCGACGGCGAGGTCCTGACCGACCTGGTCAAGCTGAACGAGCCGCCGCTGGCGGCCGACGCAGCCGGTTCAGTTGCTCTCGACGGGGAACCCGACGGCCGACGCATGGGCAGGATCACCTGCCGGCGCGGCCACCAGGCGCTGCTCCCCGCGGGTGCCGCATACCGCTTCACCGCCGCGACACCGTCGGTGATCCTGCAGCAGACGCTGTCCGGCCCGGACACGTTGTACCGCTGGGCCGAGATCTGTCAGACCCGTTGACCGACGCCGCACGAACCCGAGGAGCGAGCAGCCGATGAGTGTCGAAACCGCACCCAGCGTCGAGGTCACGTCGACCGAGGCCAACGCGCACGGCTACCGCGAGTTCGCCCTTGGCGAGTTCCGGTTCCGGCGCGACGAGTTCTTCGCCTACATCTCCTGGCCCACCGGCTCTCACATCATGAGCGTCGACGCCTTCCTGCGCGCTCTTCAGCGGGACGTGGCCTGGGACTTCTTCTACGGCATCGTCAACTTCGACGGCGTCTTCGGGACCATGAACCACTACGGCACGGTCGACATCTTCGCCGGTCGCTACAACGACGCATACCGCAAGGCGGAGCTCGACTACTACGAGAACATAGAGACGCCGCTCATCCGCGAGACCTTCAAGGCCATGCTCGACGAGTGGACGAACGACGGGTTCGACCCGTTCGCCTCGCCGCACGAGACCGGCTCCGCGTTCGGCATCCGGCACGGGTCCAACACCGAGGCGATCACCCGCCGTCGGGTCGCCGCACAGCGCATGGTCAACGTGGCGGGTGACGAGGAGCTTCGCAACGACGGCAACGGGCACCCGATCAACCGCATGTTCGCCGACGTTCCCCAGGACGAGCCGGAGATCGAGGTCGAGCCGGGGTTCGAGGGCGAGGTGGCGGCCTTCAGCCTCTTCGCCTACCTGTCCCGGTCCCAGGTCACCTGGAACCCTTCCGTGGTGAGCGTGTGCAAGGACAGCCTGTTCTGCCCGACGACCGAGGAGTACATCCTCCCGATCATCCACGGCAACGACCGGGTTGAGTGGTTCGTCCAGCTCTCCGACGAGATCTACTGGGAGGTCGAGGACCGCGATGCCGGAGGCGTGCGCGCCCGAGTCGTCATGAAGCCCGGCGACGTGTCGGCGATGCCGGCCGACATCCGTCACCAGGGGTACGCACCCAAGCGGTCCATGCTGCTGGTCTGGGAGAACGGTTCTCCCGACCTTCCCGAGCTCATCGCCAGCGGCAAGACCCCGACGTACCCCGTCGAGTTCTGACCTCCCGGCGAGCCGGGGCATGCAGACGAGGCTGTTCGTCGGCGGCGAGTTCGTCGACGCCGTGGACGGCTCGACCATCGAGGTCCGCGACCCACACGACGGCAGCCTGCTGGCCGAGATAGCAGAAGCCCGGTCCGACGACGTCGACCGGGCGGTCCAGGAAGCGGCGGCGGCCTTCGACGACTGGCGGCTGACCCCGGCCGCCGATCGCGGTCGGCTCCTGCTCCGGCTGGCCGATGCCATCGAGGCCGACGCCGACGCGCTGGCGCTTCTCGAGACGAGGGACACGGGTCACCCCCTGCGGGACACTCGCGGCCTCGACGTGCCGCGCACCGCGGCGACGTTCCGGTACTTCGGCGGAATGGCCGACAAGTACCAGGGCTCTGTCGTCCCGGTCGAGCGTGGCTTCCTCGACTACGTGGTCCGGGAACCGCTCGGCGTGGTCGGGCAGATCGTGCCGTGGAACTTCCCGGTGATGTTCACCAGCTGGAAGATGGGCCCGGCACTCGCCGCCGGCAACACCGTGGTGCTCAAGCCGTCGGAGCTCACGCCGCTGAGCGCGTTGCGCGTCGCCGAGCTCGTCGCCGATGTGGGCTTTCCCGCCGGCGTCGTCAACGTCGTCCCGGGCTACGGCCGGCTCGCCGGCCAGCGGATCCTCGACCACCCCGATGTGGCCAAGGTGTCCTTCACCGGCTCCACCGACGTCGGCCGCCGAGTCGTCACCTCCAGCGCGGCCAACCTGAAGCGGGTACATCTCGAGTTGGGCGGCAAGGGCGCCAACGTGGTGTTCCCGGACGCCGACCTGGCCGCCGCCGTGGCCGGTACCGCGTTCGGAATCTTCCACAACCAGGGCCAGGCCTGCATCGCGGCGAGCCGGCTGATCGTGCACGAGTCGGTCGCCGAGGAGTTTCTCACGGCGCTGGTCTCCCTCGCCGAGTCGATCCGCCTGGGTGACCCCAAGGCGGTGGAGACCGAGATGGGACCGCTGACGTCGCCGCAGCACCGCGACCGAGTGTTGTCCTACGTCAAGATCGCGGTCGACGAGGGTGGCGAAGTCCTCACCGGCGGCGCACCACCCGACGCACCGGCCCTGGCCGGCGGGTGCTACGTGCGGCCGACCGTCGTCCGCGCGCAGCCGGGCAGCCGGGTCGCCGCCGAAGAGGTGTTCGGGCCGTTCATGACCGTGCACACCTTCGACACCGACGAGCGGGCGCTCGAGCTGGCCAACGGGGTCGACTACGCGCTCGGCGCGGGCCTGTGGACCCGCGACCTGTCCCGCGCGCACCGGATCTCCCGCGACCTGAGGGCGGGCATGGTCTGGGTCAACGCGTACAAGCGGGTCAACCCGGGCTCGCCGTTCGGCGGCATGGGGGCGTCCGGCTACGGACGCGAGATGGGCTTCGAGGCGATGCACGAGTACACCGAGGCGAAGGCCGTCTGGATCAACGTCGACGCCCAGCTCCCCCCGTTCTACCCACGGGCCTGAGCGGCAGATCCGCCACGTCGTGACCGGGGGGTGCCGCACACCGCGCGGCAGAAGGAGGAAAACCCGATGGCTCTCACCCGCCAGACCATGACCGACGAGCAGCGCAAGTCCGTCGCGCTCGAGTACCTCAAGGCCTTCGACAACGCCGGAGTCACCTCTACCGGCGGCAGCATCCTCGACCTGTTCGCCGACGACGCCCAGGTGTACTTCCCGAAGTGGGGCCTGGCTACAGGCAAGGACGAGATCGGACGACTGTTCGGCGACGTCGGCGCCACCATCACCTCGATCGTCCACGACTATGCGGCGTTCACCTGGATCTTCTCCGGCAGCGACCTGGTGGTGTGCGAGGGCACCAGCCACGGCAAGCACCGCGACGGACCGTGGCGCGCCGGCGGCAAGGACACCGAGCGCTACCCGTGGCTGGCCGGGCGGGACGGCTCCGGGTGAAGGACTTCGTCCACGATGCTCCGGCCACGCGGGTGGTGTTCGGCGTGGGAGCGCTGTCCGCGGTTCCGGACGAGATCGTGCGTCTCGGCGGCGAGCGGGTGTTCCTCATCGGCGACCGGGCCGCGAAGGACTACTCCGACCAGCTCGCCGCAGCTCTGGGAACCCGGCTGGCCGACCGGGTGGATGACGTGGTCATGCACGTACCCGCCGAGGCCTCGGCGGTGGCCACAGCCCGGGCCACGGAGTCGGGCACCGACCTGCTCGTGGCACTCGGGGGTGGGTCGGCGACCGGTCTCGCCAAGGCGGTCGCCAGGGCGGCATCGCTGCCCATCCTGGCGATCCCGACGACCTACGCCGGCAGTGAGATGACCCCGATCTGGGGGCAGACCGAGGGGAACCGCAAGATCACCGGGCGCGACCCGCGGGTCCTTCCGCGCACCGTCGTCTACGACCCGGAACTGACCGTCGGCCTGCCGGTCGACGTATCGGCGGCGAGCGGCATGAACGCACTCGCACACTGCGTGGAAGGTCTGTACTCGTCGGCAGCGAGCCCGGTCACGGCGGTGCTGGCCGAGGACGGCATCCGCGCCCTGGCCGACGCACTGCCCAGGGTGGTCACGAACCCGGCGGACCTCGACGCCCGAGGCGACGCGCTCTACGGCGCCTGGATGGCGGGCTGGGTTCTCGGCACGTCCGGCATGGGCGTCCACCACAAGGTCTGCCACGTCCTCGGCGGCGCCTTCGACCTGCCGCACGCGGAGGTCCACTCCGCCGTGCTGCCCTATGCGACGGCGTTCAACGCGCCGTTCGCCGCCGAGGCGATGACGCGCGTGGCACGTGCGCTCCGGACCGACGACCCGGCCGGCGGGCTGTGGGACCTCGCGTCCACGATCGGCGCTCCCACCTCGCTCGCGACGGTCGGCTTCCGGCGAGCCGACGCCGACCCGGTGGCGGCGATCGTCGCGGACGAGGCATCCGACAATCCACGCCCGGTCACGATGGAAGGCGTTCTGGAACTGCTGCTCGCCGCAAACGACGGGCACCGGCCCGACACCACGACGACATTCGACCCGGAGGGGACCAGCTGAGGGCAGGCAGGCGCACCGTGTTCACGGTGCTCGCGACGGTGACGGCGGTGATGGCCATCCTGTTCACGGTGGCGCTGCCGCGGGGACTGTGGGGCCTGGTCACCCGAGGCCGCCTGCGCCTCTTCCCCGCGGGCTACGAACTACGACCATAGGAGCGTCGCAATGCCCGGACCGCTCACCGAGGACCAACTCACGGCCGAGGTCGTCGCCCGCCTGGACACCACTCGCGATCCCCGACTCCGCGAGATCGTCCAGGCTGCGGTGCGGCATCTGCACGCCTTCGCGCGTGAGGTCGGGTTGAGCGAGTCGGAGTGGCTCGCCGGGATCGGATTCCTCACCGCGGTGGGGCAGATGTGCGACGACAAGCGGCAGGAGTTCATCCTGCTCTCGGACACGCTCGGGCTGTCCTCACTGGTCGACATCGTGGCGCACGGCGCCGACGAGCACGCGACCGAATCGACGATCCTCGGGCCCTTCTATCTCTCCGGTGCTCCGTGGCGAGAGTACGGCGACACGATCGTGGAGTCCGACGACGACGGTGGTCCGACTCTGGTGACGGGACGGGTGCGGTCCGTAGACGGATCGCCCCTTCGCGGCGCGGTGCTCGACGTCTGGCAGACGGCGACGAACGGGCTCTATGCCGTGCAGGAGGACGCCCAGCCCGCCGGCAACCTGCGCGGGCGCTTCCGGGCCACCGACGACGGCCGCTACGCGTTCCGGACGGTCCGGCCGGTCAGCTACGCGATCCCCGACGACGGTCCGGTCGGTCGCCTGCTGCGGGCCTGTGGGCGGCATCCATGGCGAGCCGCCCACATCCACGCAATCGTCAGCGCCGACGGGCACCGGCCGGTCACGACGCACATCTTCGACCGCGACAACGAGTACCTGGAATCCGACACGGTCTTCGGTGTGAAGGACAGCCTGATCGAGGACTTCGAACCACAGCCCGACGGCAGCTACCTCGTCGAGCACGACTTCGTCCTGCGTCCGATGGGCTGAGCGCTTCAACCACTCGGTGTATGGAAGCGCTGCAGCGCCGACCTCATCGTCCATCCCCCTCGAGCATCTCCTTGAGAACCTCGAGGTTGGCCGCAACCGCTGCCTTGACCCTGGCGACAACCACCGGTCCGGCCAGGCGCAGGGGGCCGCGCAGCTCCAGTTCGACGGAGTTCTGTAGCCGCGTGCTTCCCGCAACAGACTCGAGGACGTAGGACACGACGGCCGGGAACGGTCCGAGCCGTCCTCGGATCTCCAGTCGCTCCCCCGGCTCGTAGCGCGCCACCACAAAGGTCTCCTCGGTCCGGTTCGGAACCGAACGAGTCTGCCGGTAGGTGGAGCCCACCCCCACCGGCCCCGCCGACGTCTTCCTGGTCTCCACGATGGCGTAGTTCCATCTGGGCACGTTCTCGAAGTCGGCGAGAAAGGCGAAGACATCCTCGACCCGCCGGTGGATCACCACCGTGTTCACGAAGGTGGGCACGTGCTCATGGTCGCAGGCGGCGCGCGTCGGGCGATCGCGAGCATGTCGTCGACGCTGCACACCTTCAGCCGCGGCCGGCCGCGCCTGGTGCCCTCCGCCGTCTCGTGGGCGTCGAGCAGCAGCCACTGGTCCCAGCGGAGGTACCGGACGCCACGACGTTCCAGCAGCGCAGTCACCGCGTCGGGATCGGGCTCGGGCGGCCGCGGGAGCCGCGGAGCGTCGGCCAGCAGCGATCGGACCGTCTCCGCCGCATCGCCCTTGTTCGTGCCGATGACGCCCGTGGGCCCTCGCTTGATCCAGCCGGCGACGTAGACGCCGGCATGGTCGGGCCCGGCGACCCGACCCTCGTCGCTGGGGACGGTGGACGACACGTCGTCGAACGGGAGCCCCTGCAATGACCGCCCGGCGTACCCGACCGCCCGGAAGACGGCCTGCGCCGGCAGGCGCTCGCCCCGGCCGGACCCGACGAGTGCACCCTCCGAGTCGATGGCCGTGCGCTCCACAGCCACGCCGTCGACGTGTTCCGAGCCGAGGATCTCGACCGGGCGAGTCCAGAACCTGAAGTGGACGCGGCGCGCGGCGCCGGTCAGCGGCCGGTTCGGCCACCCACGCAACACGTCGACGTTCCGGCGTGCTACGCGGTTCATCCCGACGGCCAGTTCGCTCGCCGGGTCGAGCTCGAGATCGGCCGGGTCGACGATGAGGTCCACGCCGTCGAGATCGGCCATCTCACGCAGTTCCAACGTGGTGAACTTGGCGTACGCGGGGCCGCGCCGCGAGAGCAGATACACGTCGGACACCGCGATCGACCGCCACGCCTCGAGCACATGGTGCGGAATATCGGTCGTGACGAGGGCCTCCGCGGGAGTGACGAGCATGCGGGCCACGTCGAGGGCGACGTTGCCTGCGCCGACCACCACCACCTCCTGCGCGCCGAGAAACTCTCTGGCCGCGGCCCACGGGTGGCCGTTGTACCAGGCGACGAAGTCTGCGGCGGCGAAGCTGCCTTCGAGATGCTCGCCCGGGATGCCGAGGTTCCGCTCGTTCGCGGAGCCGGTGGCGTGGATGACCGCGTGGTAGTGACGGGCGAGGTCGTCGGCGGTGAGGTCGGTGCCATACGTCACGTTGCCGAGGAACCGCGCGTCCGGAGAGCTGAGGATCTCGGCGAGAACGGTGGACACAGACTGGATCTTGGGATGGTCGGGCGCCACTCCGTAGCGGACCAACCCGAACGGCACCGGCAACGCCTCGAACACATCGACGCTGACCGGCAGCGGGGCGGCCACCAGCGCGCCCGTCGCGTAGATCCCCGCAGGCCCGGCGCCGACCACGGCGACGCGCAGCGGGCCGTTCGATCCACCCGGTCGGTCCACGTGCGGTCCTCTACGCGGGGCGTCCGAGGTCGGCGGTGGACCGGACGTTCTGCAGCCGCACCTGGCCCCGCGCCGCCAGCCGTCCGTCCTCGTCCCAGATCTGGACCGACCACAGTTGCTGGGTGCGCCCACGGAACACGGGCAGTGCCTCGGCGCGCAGTTCGCCCGACCGCACCGCCCGCAGGAAGTCGGTCTGGTTCGCCACACCGACGACGTGCCCGTCCTCGCCGAACCAGATCGAGGCCGCGACGCTGGCGAGCGTCTCGACGATGGCGCAGTGGACGCCGCCGTGCAGGATTCCGAACGGCTGGTGGAGCTGTGGCCCGACGGTCAGGTGCGCGGTGACCCGGTCGGCGGTGACCTCGTCGAGCTCGAGCCCGATCAGGTCGATGAAGTCGCGTGCGGGCTTCGCGGCAGGCGGCATCTGGTCCTCACCAAGGTCGGCGGCGGTCCAGCCTACGGGAGCGGCCGCCGCGTCGGCCTGCGATGACCGTTGTCGCGGTACGCCGACGCATCTCCAGAATCCGGTCCGACGGTGCTGCGGACCCTCTACCGTGACGACGTGCGCCTCCTCGACCTCCTGTCCGACGGCGCTCTGCTGCTGACCCTGTGGTCAACCGGGCTCGCCATCGGCATGTCGCTCGGCTTGCACGACGTCCTCGCCCCCCTACGGCGGACCGGCCTCGTGGCGCGGGCAGTGATCCTCGATGTGGCCGTGGTGCCGCTGCTCGTCTGGGCTCTCGTCGAGCTGCTGTCGATCCGCGAGGACTACGCGATCGGACTCCTGCTGGTCGGCTTCGCTTCGGCGGGACCGCTGGGGGTGAAGGCAGCGCAGATCGCGGGCGCCGACGTCGCCTGCGCTGTATCCCTGGTGGCCGTTCTCGAGGCCGCCAACGCGTTGGTCATCCCGCTGTGGGTCGGCCTGCTGATGCCGTCCGGCGTCGAGGTTCCGCTCGGTGAGCTGCTGGTCACGCTGGCGGTGCTGGTTCTGCTCCCGCTCGCGGTCGGCATGCTGGTGCGAGCGCGATCGCCGGGCTCGGCGCGACGCTGGGCCCCCGGAGCCATCATCGTGTCGAACATCTCGCTGGTGGTGGTGATCGCGTTGGTGATCGGCCAGAACCTCTCCACGCTTGCGGATGCGTTCGCCGCGGGGATAACGCCGGTGATCGTCACGGCAGTGGTCTTCGCGCTGGTGCTCGGTTGGCTCGCCGGTGGGCCCGACCGGTCCACGCGGGCAGTGGTCGCACTCGTCACCGGAGTGCGGGCAAACGCACTCGCCCTCGGCATCGGGCGAGCCTCGTTCCCGTCGGCCCCAGAAGTGAGCGTGGCGATCGTGGCGTTCGGTGTCTTCTCGGCACTCCTGCCGCTGGCTGCCGCGTTGGCCGCCCGCCGGATGCTGTCTCAGTCGGTCCGTGAGGCAACGACTGGATAAAGCCCTCGGTCGCGCCGCCGTCTCATCCCAATCGGATGATGAGCGATCCCATGCCCTCTCTCTAAGTTACGACCTGACCAGCAAGAACCTGGGAGGAACGGATGGACCAGAACGAGGGCACGACAACGCAGTACAAGGAGCCGAGCAGTGGGGCCGCGGGCCTCGTCGTTTTCGCTGCGATCTTGATGATCATGATCGGGGTGTTCCATGCCATCTCCGGTCTGGCCGCCTTGTTCGATGACACCTTCTACGTTGCGACGCCGAACTACCTGTTGGAGTTCGACGTCACGACCTGGGGATGGATCCACCTGATCGCCGGAATCCTCGTCGCCCTGGCCGGTTTCGCCCTGTTCAGCGGGCAGACGTGGGCCCGGGTCGTCGGGATCACGCTGGCATTCTTGAGCGCCATCGCCAACTTCGCCTTCATCCCCTACTATCCGGTCTGGTCGCTGCTGATCATCGCCCTCAACGTATTCGTCATCTGGGCTTTGGCGGCTCATGGCCGCGTGTTGGCGGTCGAGTGAGGAGCGGTTCGTCTATTCCTCGAGCAGCCCGATGTCACGCGCCCTGAGCACTGCGTCTGTCCGCGTGGAGACACTCAGCTTGCGGTAGATGGAGATGGCATGGGTCTTGACGGTGTTGGTCGACACGAAGAGGCGTTCGCCGATCTCGCGGAATGACAGATGTGTCGGCAGGTATGAGAGCAGGCGCAATTCCGCTGCGGTCAGGGCGGTCGGGCCGGGGACGTCTCCTCCGCGGAGCAGCTCGAGCCGGCGCTGGACACCGCCGAGCTGTTCTCCGAGGGTGCCGTCGTCGGGCAGCCTGCCCACGATCTCGCGCGCGTCGGAGAGGAGCATCCATGCGCCCGCGCGGTCGGAGAGGGCGAACTGCACCCGTGCAAGCTCGACCATCGTCTGGACGGCGAGCCAGGGGATGGCACGGGTGAGCATCGGCCGTAGTCGTTGAGTCCGTATGACCTCCTGCCTCGCGCCGGCCACATCGCCGTCGTGGAGCGCGGTCCGGGCCACCGTGGCGAAGGTGATCGAGCTCAGCAGGTACTCCTCGAGATGGCCGGTCTCGACGGCAGCACGGGCCCGATCCGACAGGCCGCGAGCCGCGCTCCAGTTGCTGCGGCCCATCGCCAGCAGAGACCGCTCGGCGAGGGCGACCGATGCGGCGGGCAGGGCTCCGAGACGCTCCGCTGCTTCGACCGCGTCGGCGAGGATCTCGTCGGCCCGATCGAGCTCGCCGGCCAGCAGTGTGCCGACACCGTGCAGGATGAGCGCCGCAGGTCGCCACGGGCTGCGCGACGACTCGAGGCCGACAGCCACTTCGGCGTCCTTCCGCATCTGCTGCACACCTCGCCGGCAGGTCAGGGCATGGAGGAGGCGCAGCGTCGACTCGCGTGACGTGCCGCCGTCGTGCGGACCATCCGCGACCGGGCCTCGCTCGGCGAGGTCGGCCCACCATGCCGCCCCGATGGCGTCGCCGGACAACGCCGCCGACCACCCGGCGATCAGCGCCAGCGAGGGATGCCGCTGCATGACCGTCTCGTCGAGGCGGTCGAGCCAGGCTTGCAAGGTCTTCAGCCGACCGGTGCGGTTGAGGGGGAACGCCAGTTGCTCGAGCAGCACGGCGGCCCGATCGTGGTCACCTCCGGCGAGGGCGTGGTGAACGGCGTCTTCGGGCACGTCGTTGGCGTCGAACCAGTCCGCGGCTCTGCGGTGAAGGATCGGCGCCAGGCCGGGTTCGCGCACGTTCAGCTCGGTCACCAGCACGTCGCGCAACAGATGGTGATAGCGATACCACTCCCGGTGATGATCGAGCGGAACGAGCAGCAGGTTGGAGTTCTCGATCGACCGGAGGACCTGCGCCGACCCGGTCCGGAGGAGGACGGCGTCGCAGAGTGACGCGGACATCCTGTCGAGAACGGAGGAGACGAGGAGAAAGTGCACCAGATCCTCGGACAGTCCGGTGAGGATCTCCGACCGCACGTAATCGGCGACGAACCGGTCGTCTCCGGTGAACGCGATGCCCTGGACGCCGTCGTCTCCGCGGGCCTGCACGGACAGCGCCGCAAGGTACAGACCGGTCGGCCACCCCTCGGTGCGCTGGGTGAGTTCCGCCACCGCGCCGACGGGCAGGTCGACTCCCGCGTTCCGCAGCAGCGACCGAGCTCCACCGGCATCCAACGCCAGATCCGAGGCACCGACCTCGGCCAGTGCGCCACGGGCTCGCAGCCGGGCGAGGGGAAAGTCCGGCACGGTACGCGAGGTCATCACCAACTGTGAGCCCGGCGGAAGCCGTTCGGCGAGTTCGGCGACAACGTCGAGGCACGCCCGGTCGTCCAGGACGTGGATGTCGTCGAGGAGCAGGGCCAGCGGCCTTGACATGGCTGCGAGGGCCGCTACCAGCCGGGGAAGCACGGTCGACATGGC
The DNA here is from genome assembly GCA_050743145.1 of Jiangellaceae bacterium. GTDB lineage: Bacteria > Actinomycetota > Actinomycetes > Jiangellales > Jiangellaceae > DASRTE01. The sequence goes on from JBOGDU010000115.1 coordinate 33,857, forward strand.
CGAGGCGCCACGCGACGAGAGTGCGGCGAACACGAGCGGGCCGAGAGGTTCGATGCGGTCGAGGGCGACCGCGATATGGGCCATCAGGACGACCGGGTCGTTGTCGCCCGCGTCGAGCGAGATCCAGGCGATCGGCCGGGAGTCGGCTTCCTCCCATTCGCCGAGCAAGGTGGTCTTCCCGTATCCCGGCGGGGCGATGACGGCTACGACGCGTGCCTGAAGGCTGCACAGCCGCTCGACCAGGCCGCGACGAGACACGGTTCCGGCCCGCAGCGGCGGCGGATTGAGCTTGGTTTCGATGACGCCGAACGGCGGGCCGGGCGGAGTGGCCGGCGCTCGCCTGCGGGTCGGTGTGGCTTGCCGGCGAGGCGAGCCGCTCACGTGGGCACGGTACCAGGGGCGTCAGGTGCTGAGGGTCCTTTTCATCCGGTCCGGATGATGCGTCGCAGCGGCCCATGGCGTGCCATGACCCTTGGGGCGGATCGGCGGCTTCGGCTGGATGCATCTCGACGGGAGTTCGGCGATGGTGTCGAACCACGACCGGCTGCACCAGTACCGGCTGCGCAGCCTGGCGGTGAACGACGAGGAGTTCATCGACTCGGTCCTGGTGATGCGCCCAGAAGACGTCGAGGCATCGGGTCTCGACCCGAAGACCCACGCGCTGGTGCGGCTCGGTGCGCTCCTGGCCCTCGACGCGGCGCCGGCGTCTTACCAGTCGGTCGTCGGAGCCGCCTTCGCCTCCGGCGCCACCGTGGACGAGATCGTCGGAGTCCTCGTCGCCGTGGCTCCCACGGTGGGTGTTGCCCGGATCGTGTCCGCGGCTCCGGAACTTGCCCTGGCTGTCGGGTACGACATCGACTCGGCGCTCGAGCGGTTGGACGACGAGAGGAATGAGGCATGACGCAGAGTGACTCGATGGGACGGCAGGTCCTTCCGATCCCCCACCGTCCCTACCGAGGGCTGGTGACCTACGACGCGAAGGACCCCGACACCACGTTCCCGCCGATCGAGCCGCTACGGCCGCCGCCGGGTGCGCCGAACGTCCTGCTGGTCCTGCTCGACGACGTCGGCTTCGGCGCCTCCAGCGCGTTCGGTGGCCCGTGCGCGACACCGACCGCGGAGAGACTCGCCGCGAACGGCCTGAAATTCAACCGCTTTCACACGACGGCACTGTGCTCACCCTCGCGCCAGGCTCTGCTGACGGGGAGGAACCACCACTCGGTCGGGATGGGCGGGATCACCGAGATCGCCACGTCGGCTCCCGGCTACAACTCGATCCGGCCCAACACGGCGGCTCCGCTCGCCGAGACGCTGAAGTTGAACGGCTACTCGACGGCGCAGTTCGGCAAGTGCCACGAGGTGCCGGTGTGGGAGACCAGCCCGATGGGCCCGTTCGATGCCTGGCCGTCTGGTGGCGGCGGGTTCGAGTACTTCTACGGCTTCATCGGCGGCGAGGCGCACCAGTACTACCCGGCGATCTACGAAGGCACGGTTCCGGTCGAGCCTGAGAAGTCCCCGGCCGAGGGCTACCACTTCATGGCGGACATGACGGACAAGGCAATCCGGTGGGTTCGCCAGCAGAAGGCGCTCATGTCTGACAAGCCGTTCTTCATGTACTTCGCCCCGGGCGCGACCCATGCTCCCCATCACGTGCCGAAGGAGTGGGCGGACAAGTACCGGGGTCGGTTCGACCAAGGCTGGGACCACCTGCGCGAGCAGACGCTCGAGCGGCAGAAGGCGCTCGGCGTCGTCCCGGCGGACACGGAGCTGACGGCACGGCACGAGGAGATCCCGGCCTGGGACGACATGCCGGACGACCTGAAGCCGGTGCTCAGACGACAGATGGAGGTCTACGCAGGCTTCCTCGAGTACACCGACCACCATGTCGGCCGCCTGATCGACTGTCTCGACGACCTCGGGATCCTCGGTGACACGCTGGTGTACTACATGATCGGTGACAACGGCGCCTCGGCCGAGGGCACGCTGCACGGCACCTTCAACGAGATGATCAACTTCAACGGCGCCGCAGCCCTGGAGACGCCGTCATTCATGGCGGCCCGGCTCGACCAGTTCGGAGGGCCCGACTCGTACAACCACTACGCGGTCGGCTGGGCGCACGCGATGAACGCGCCCCTGCAGTGGACCAAGCAGGTCGCCTCGCACTGGGGTGGAACCCGCAACGGGACCATCGTCCACTGGCCCGACGGCGTCGGGGCGAAGGGTGAGATCCGCTCCCAGTTCCACCACGTCATCGACGTCGCCCCGACCGTCCTCGAGGTCGCCGGCCTGCCGGAGCCCGCATTCGTCAACGGCGTGCAGCAGCAACCGATGCAGGGCGTCAGCATGGCCTACTCCTTTGACGACGCCGCGGCGGCCGACCGGCACGAGACGCAGTACTTCGAGATGTTCGGGAACCGCGGGATCTACCACCAGGGGTGGTCGGCCGTCACGAAGCACAAGACACCGTGGATCCTCGTCGGCGGGGACATGCCCGCCTTCGACGACGACGTCTGGGAGCTGTACGACGCCGACTCCGACTGGAGCCAGGCGCGCGACCTCTCCAGCGAGTACCCCGAGAGACTGCACGAGCTTCAGCGCCTCTGGCTGGTCGAGGCGACCCGGTACGGCGTGCTTCCGTTGGACGACAGGTCCGCTGAACGAGTCAACCCCGAAGCGGCCGGCCGGCCGAGACTGATCAGAGGCAACTCCCAGCTTCTCTTCGGCGGCATGGGGCGGCTGTCGGAGAACTCGGTGGTGAACATCAAGAACAAGTCCCACTCCGTCACGGCCGAGATCGTCGTCCCGGAGTCGGGTGCCGAAGGCGTGATCGTCGCCCAGGGCGGGAGTATCGGCGGGTGGAGCCTCTATGCCAGGGAAGGCAAGCCGAAGTACTGCTACAACCTGCTCGGCATCCAGCACTTCTACGTCGAGGGCGACCAGACGATCTCCGCGGGCGAGCACCAGGTCCGCGTCGAGTTCGCCTATGACGGTGGTGGCCTCGGAAAAGGTGGGGCGGTATCGCTCTTCCTGGACGGGACCAAGGTAGGTGAGGGCCGCGTCGACGCGACCGCAGCGATGATCTTCTCGGCCGACGACACATGCGATGTCGGCAGGGAGGGCGGAGCACTCGTGACCGACGACTACGGTCCGCACGACAACGCGTTCTCCGGCGAGGTGAACTGGGTCCAGATCGACGTCGGCGAGGACGCAGCCGACGCCGACCACCTGATCACGGCGGAGGAACGCCTTCGGGTCGCGATGGCGCGCCAATGACCAGCAACCAGCGTGACCTCGGGCTCTTTCACCCGGTCCGGGTGATGCCCTCGATGTCCGCGAGGGTGTCCCATGTGACAACGGCGGCCGGGCGCTTGTGAGCCGGCCGAAGGAAGGACGACCGTGATCGGACCTGTGCAGTTGGTGGTGCTCGGCTTCAGCAAGCCCGAGTTCAGGGGCGAGATCCTGGCCGAGCTCGAACGGCTCCGAGAGGACGACACGGTTCGATTGATCGACGCACTCGCGGTCTACAAGGACGCCGAAGGCGAGTTCGCCGCGTTGGAGGTCAGCAACCTTTCGGCGGCGGAGGCGGCGGAGTTCGGGGCCGTTGTCGGCGCTCTTGTCGGGCTCGGTATCGCAGGCGAGGAGGGCATGGTAGCGGGGGCCGTGTCAGGCGCCGAGGCGGCCGCGGACGGCGTGGACCTGTTCACCGACGAGGACGCGTGGGACGTCCTCGACGAGCTTCCCAACGACTCGGCCGCTGCCATCGTGCTCCTCGAGCACCGGTGGGCGATCCCGTTACGCGACGCGATCGTCCGCGCCGGCGGCTTCCCGATCAGCGACGGCTTCATCAGTCCGCTCGACCTCGTCGCGACCGGGCTCGCGTCGGCCGCGGAAGCGGAGGCGATGGTGGACACCGCCGGGACAAAGGAGACCTGACGAGGTTCGGACCCAGCAGCAGCTCGGCCGGCTCGAGGAGCAAGGCCTGATCACCGACGACGAGTACGAAGCCACGAAGAAGCAGATCCTGGGGATCTGACGCACACACCACTACTTTGCGGAGGCCACTGTCATGCCACTCATGGACCTGTTCTGGACGATGCTCTGGTTCTTCTTGTTCATCGCCTGGATCTGGCTGTTGATCTCGATCGTCACCGACATCTTCCGCAGCGACGAACTGTCCGGCTGGACGAAGGCGCTGTGGATCCTGTTCGTGATCGTCGTGCCATGGCTCGGCGCACTCATCTACCTGATCGCCCGGGGCGGCTCGATGCAGGAGCGGGCGATGCGCGACGCGACCCAGCGCGAACAGGCGACCCGGCAGTACATCCAGGAGGTCGCCTCCACCGGTGGGTCCTCCTCCGCGGAGGAGCTGACCAAGCTGGCCCAACTGCGCGAGTCCGGCGTCATCACCACGGCGGAGTTCGAGGCTCAGAAGGCGAAGCTCCTCGCCTGAGACCGTGCCGTGACAAGGCTTGTCCGGGAGGAGGGCAGACATGGCGACCATGGGCCCAGGCGCGGCCGATGGAACACCGGAGCGTAGCCCGCGCGCGGAAGTCCGCGTCCGGGCCGGTCGCCTGTGGGGCGGCGGCGTAGCGGTTGCCGTGGTCGCAGCCCTGACAGCGGCCGTCGGCTACTTGATCTGTGAGGTGGTTCTGGACATCGCGCTGATCCCGCCAGCAGAACTCGTCGGCGGCTCCAGTGATACCGGCTCGGTGTTGGCGCAGTACATAGCCCTCGGTGTGGTTGCCGCGCTTGTCGCAACGGCCCTCTTGCACTTCCTGTTGATCTCGACGCCGCGCCCGTTCGCGTTCTTCGGCTGGATCATGACACTGGTCACGGTGGCCGCGGGTGTCCTACCGTTCGCCACGGATCACGACCTGGACTCCCAGGTCGCGTCTGCCGCCGTCCTCGTGGTGCTCGGCGCCGCCATCGGCTCGCTGGTGTCCGGGGTCGGCGCTCGGTCGCTATTGCGTTCGCGTCCAGGTCCGTGAGTCACCCGGCCGGCGACGACGTTCATCCAGTCCGGATGGTGCCAACCGCAGGCGGTCGTGTTCGATGTCGTAGGTGATCGGGCTCGCCGTTCTTGCCGTGGTTTTCATCGGCTATTCCGTCGTGGCGGCCCGGCTGGCACGTTGGTCGGTCACCGCGCCGATGGTATTCGTCACGACGGGAGCCCTGATCGGTCCGGAAGGGCTCGGCGCTCTGGACGTCGCGGTCAACGTGGAGGCGGTCAAGGTCATCGCCGAGGTGACCCTCGCCCTCATCCTCTTCGCAGACGCATCCACGCTCAAATGGAGAGAGGTCCGACTCGACGCCACGCTCCCGGCGCGGCTTCTCTTGATCGGGTTCCCGCTCACCGTCCTCGCGGGTGTGGTGGCCGGCGTGTGGCTGATTCCGGCAGCCGGCTGGGTAGTGGCGGCGCTCGCTGCCAGCATGCTTGCGCCCACGGACGCCGCTCTTGGGCTCGGGGTCTTCACCGACCGATCGGTCCCGGCAGGCATCCGGCGGGCTCTCAATGTCGAGAGCGGCCTCAACGACGGGCTTGCCACGCCTCTCGTCACGCTCTTCCTGGCGGCCGCGGTGGCACAGGAGGGGGTTGGACCGGAGGGTTGGCTCGCCGCGGCGGCCCAGGCGCTGGGCCTGGCGATCCTGGTTGCCACCCTAGTCGGTGTCGGTGTCGGGCGTTTCTTGGCCGGTGCTCGCCGGCGAGGATGGACGACTGAGATCTCCGACCGGCTGGCGGTGCTGGCCACGGCGCTGCTGTCCTACGCCGGCGCCGTCGCGATGGGCGGCAACGGTTTCGTAGCCGCGTTCGTGGCCGGGATCCTCTTCGCCGCTGCCTCCGGCGGGCAGCTGCATGAGGCGACCGAGTTCACCGAGGATCTCGGGCTGATCGCCTCCTTCGTGGTCTGGGCGATCTTCGGCGCACTGCTCGTCGCTCCATTGCTGACCCATGAGTTCCATCCGTCGGCGATCGTGTACGCGCTGGTCAGCCTCACGCTGGTGCGAATCGTGCCGGTAGCCGTAGCACTGGCGGGCACCGGGCTGAGACCTGTTTCGATCGCGTTCATGGGGTGGTTCGGCCCGAGAGGACTGGCATCGGTCGTGTTCACGCTGTTGGCGTTCGAGTCGCTCGAGGCCGGCGGATTGGCCCCGGAACGGCTGATCGAGGTCGCTACCTGGACCATCCTGCTGTCGATCATCGCCCACGGCGTCACGGCCCGCCCTCTGGCTGCTGCCTACGGTCGAGCCGCCGCCGGCGCCACGGTCGAGCACCACGAACCCGCGCCGCAGCTCGAGACACGGGTTCCGAGGGGCTTGTCAGCTCGGCGGCCGGAGCGAGGTGTCAGACGTGAACCTGACGGGTCCGAGCGGCACCCGGGTTGAGCGGAGCGTCCGATGACAAGCATCGCAATCGTCGTTCGTGGCAGGGCTGGCCTACCTACGGCCAGCCTGCGGACCAGTCAGGACTCACCTGAATCGTCAGCCTGGAGCGCCGTCGTGAGCTCGTCGGTGACGAGAAGGTCCTTGCGTACCTGTCCGGTCCGGTAGGCGGCGCGGCCGACCATGTGTGCGGCGACGGGAGTCGTCAGCAGTTGCAGGGCCGCGACGACGACGAGCATGCCGACCACACTGCTGTCGCGGAGCCGGAGCCCCACTCCGAGTAGGACGAACAGCAGGCCGAGGGTCTGCGGCTTCGTCGCGGCGTGCATGCGGCTCAGCAGGTCGGGGAAGCGGACCAGGCCGATCGCCGCGGCCAGACCCAGCAGCGCCCCCGCGACCAGGCAGCATGCCGATGCGACGTCGAAGACCGTGTCCCACGTCACAACGGCCCCTCCTCCGTCTCGGCCACCGGTGGCCGGACCTCACCGGCGGCGAAGCGGGCGACGCTGACCGAGCCGACGAACCCCACGAGCGAGAGAACGACCAGGATCGGCAGCGTGGTCGCGTGCCGGTTCACCGCCGCCTCGAGCCCG
>JBOGDU010000116.1:0-20939 GCA_050743145.1 Jiangellaceae bacterium
GCGCCGATCGTCTTGATCGGGTTGCCCACCTCGATCCGGCGCTTGTCGACCGACGGACCACCGGCCTGGCTGACGGCGGCGGCGATGTCCGTGGGCGTGATCGCACCGAACAGCCGGCCGGTGGAACCCGCGCGGGCGGGCAACTGCACCGGCGCGGCCTCGAGCCGCGTCTTGACCTCGCGGGCCGTATCGAGATCGGTGATCTCACGGACCGTGCGCGCCCGCCGGATGGTCTGGAGTTGCTTCTCGCCCCCCCGGGTCCACGGGATGGCGAGGCCGCGGGGCATGAGGTAGTTACGGCCGTAGCCGTCCTTGACATCGATCACGTCGCCTGCGGCGCCGAGGCCGGTGACCTCCTGGGTGAGGATGAGCTTCATCGTGACCTCGTCCTCCCTCAGCGTGCCGTCGAGGTGTACGGCAGCAGCGCCACCTCACGGGCGTTCTTGATCGCGACGGCGATGTCGCGCTGGTGACGCGTGCAGCAGCCGGTGACCCGGCGGGCCCGGATCTTGCCGCGGTCGGAGATGTACTTACGCAGCACGCCGGTGTCCTTGTAGTCGACGTACTTGACCTTGTCCTTACAGAATGCGCAGACCTTCTTCTTCGGCTTGCGCACAGCGGGCTTTGCCATCGTGGTGCTCCCTGTGGAGTCGGAGCCCGATCACCTCGCTGACAGCGGCGATCGGGATGGTGGGTGGAGTTGAACTAGAACGGGGGTTCGTCGCCTGCTGGGGTCGCAGCGGGTCCAGCGGACCACGGGTCCGGCTGCGCGCCTTGACCGCTGCCCTGAGCCTGTTGGCCGGCCTGCTGGCCGGTCTGCTGTCCGGCCTGCTGGCCGCCCGTGGCCCACGGGTCGGCGCCGCCGGAGGCGGGAGCCCCGCCGCCGAACCCTCCGCCGGACCGCTGCGTCTTGGTGACCTTGGCGGTGGCGTAGCGCAGGCTGGGCCCGATCTCGTCGACATCGAGCTCGACAACCGTGCGCTTCTCGCCCTCGCGGGTCTCGTACGACCGCTGCTTGAGCCGGCCGGTGACGACGACCCGAGCGCCGCGCTGCAACGACTCGGCGACGTTCTCGGCCGCCTGTCGCCAGACCGAACAAGACAGGAACAGCGGGTCGCCGTCCTTCCACTCGTTGGTCTGCCGGTCGAAGGTACGTGGTGTCGAGGCGACCCGGAAGTTCGCCACTGCCGCACCGCTGGGGGTGAAGCGCAGCTCCGGGTCGTCGGTCAGGTTGCCGACGACGGTGATGACGGTCTCGCCTGCCATAGGGGGTCCCTCCCGAAGGGGCTGGATGCGAGCCTGGAGATCAGTGGGCGTCCGGACGGACGACCTTGGTACGCAGGATGGACTCGTTGAGTCCGAGTTGGCGGTCGAGCTCCCGGACCGCGGCGGGCTCGCAGCTGAGGTCGAGGACGGCGTAGATGCCCTCGCTCTTCTTGTCGATCTCGTACGCGAGCTTGCGGCGGCCCCAGATGTCGACCTTCTCGACGGTGCCGCCGGACTGGCGGATGACGCCGAGGAACGAGTCGAGACTCGGAGCAACCGTACGCTCCTCGAGCTCGGGGTCGAGAATCACCATGACCTCGTAGTGACGCATTGCCGATCACCTCCTGTGGTCTTCGCGGCCACGGTCTCTCCGTGGCAGGAGGGCTTGTGCGTCGGTCGGCCCGGCGTACGGAATCCCCGTACCGGCCGGGCCGAGCGACCAGGATACCAGCGCGTCGACGTCACCCGTGCCACTCGTCCACAACTGCCGGTTCGGGTGCGACGAGCGTGCGACGGAACACCAGGGCGAGGTGATCGGCGAGGCGACGCCGGGACCAGCGCCGTTCGACGAGCAGAGCCTCCAGCACGTCGAACGACATCAACGCGAACAGCAGGTCGGCCGCGGACTCGACCGTCCACGGCGTGGCCAGTCGTCCCTCGCCGGCCAGCCGGGCCGTGAGGCTCCGACAGTGCCTCCGCCAGTCGCGCATGACGATGTCCCAGTGCCGCGCGGCATCCGCATCCACGTCCCTGACCCGCTGGATGGCACGGGCGATCCGGATCAGCCGTGGATGGTAGCGAGCCAGGTGCCGAGCCCACTCGTCGAGCGCGGCCACCGCGTCGGGGGCCTCCCACACCGGTCGGGTCGATGCCGCAAGGTCCTCGGCTTCGTTGACGTACCCGAACAGGGCGGTGACGAGCTCTGACCGCGAGGCGACGTGCAGGTAGACCGCTCGGCGGGACACGCCGGCACGTTCGGCGACAGCGGCCATCGTCAGCGCCTCGAAACCTTGCTCCTCGATGAGCTGGCGGGCGGCCTCGAGCAGGGCCGCGCGCGTGCGCCTGCTGCGCGTGTTGCGCGGGTCGTCGCCGATCCTCACGTGCCGACCTCACTCGGGCATAACTTCACATCGCGTGTAGTTTAGCGATTATCCGCACTGCGCACGAGGAGGGCGGACGTGAACGTATTCGAGGACGACGAACTCGGGTATCTGCTCGGGGAACGAAGGCTGGCGCGGATCGCGACCGTCGGGGCGGACGGCGTTCCGCACGTCACCCCCGTCGGTTGGTCCTACAACGCCGAACTCGGCACGATCGACGTCGGCGGGCACGACAACGAGCGGACCAAGAAGTACCGCGACGTCCAGCACACGGGGAGAGCCGCCATCGTCGTCGACGACGTGCTCCCTCCATGGCAGCCGCGTGGAGTCGAGGTGCGCGGGCGGGCGGAGACCGTCGACGGCGTCATCCGCATCCATGCGCACCGGGTCGTCTCCTGGGGGCTGCCCGCCGGTCGGCGCGCTAGGGACGTGGCCGCTGCGTCGAGGTGACGACGCGCGGCGGAGCCGTCCCGGCCCTGCGACACCTCCGGGTTGCCGGACGCGGCGCCGGTCGGCAGGCTGGCGTGCCATGAAGGTGGAGATCACCCGCGAGAAGATGCTGGCGGCACTGACGCTGACCTTCGGCCTGGTCTCGACGCTGTGCGCGTTCGTCCCCTCCTGGCATGTGCCGGGCTCGTGGGCCGGCCTGACGGGACTGGCGCTGGGTGCGGTTGCCCAGATGATCTCGACGTCGACGGCCCAGCGCTGGGTGATCGTTCCCGGATGGGTACTGGCGTTCATCGGCTTGGCCATGGGTCTCGCCAACGGCGGGCTCACCTAGCCTGCAGGCGCGGGCCGACCGACTCGCCAGGGTACGTGGGCAGCAGAGTGGCTCACGATCCACGACGGCAACTGGACTCGATCCGCTGCCCCGCCGCGGCCACAGGTTGGCCCTCACATCGACACCGACGGACACGGCGGAGACCGGCATGGGCAAGGTGGCCGTTCGTTGTGACCGCTCGGGTTGTCTCGCTCCCCGAATAGGCTCGCGCGCATGAGGATCGTGATGGCCAGCAGTCCTGGTCACGTCGGCCAGCCCAATGAAGACTTCGTCGGCGCTGTGCCAGGCGCCGTGGTGTTACTCGACGGTGCTGGAATTCCTGGGACCGAGACGATCTGTCGCCACGGAGTCGCCTGGTACTCGCACACGCTCGGTGCGACCCTTCTCGAACGGCTGTCCCGCGAAGCTGGAACGGACCTGGTCGCGGCACTCGCCGACTCGATCGGACAGGTATCCGGGCACCATCGCCACACCTGCGACATCGCGAACCCCAGCAGTCCCCAATCAACCGTGGCGATCATCCGCTTCAGGGAGGATCGCGCGGACTACCTGGTACTCGCCGACGTCTTCGTCGTCCTGGACTCGTCCGGATCTGGGCCGCAGGTGGTCACCGATTCGCGCGAGGTCAGCGTGCGAAGCGAGTGCACGTCGGTCCTGCGCGGCCTTCCCACCGGCACGCCCGAGTACGAGCGGGCGCAGCTCTCGGTGATCGACGCGCTACGGGCTCGGCGCAACCAGCCCGGCGGATACTGGATCGCCAAGGACGATCCACACGCGGCCATGCAGGCCGTCACCGGCAGCGTTCCTCTCGGGCGCCTGAACGGCGCCGCCCTCCTCAGCAACGGGGCCAGTCGGGTCGTGGCCCCCTACCGCCTGGCGGAGTGGCGGGCCGTCCTCGACCTGATGCGCACGAAGGGCCCCGACGAGATCCTCCGACGAGTCCGCGAAGCAGAGACCGATGCCCGGGCCGCCGGCTCGATCCCTGGCATCCACCGGCCAGACGACGCGACTGTTGCCTATTGCGAACCCGCTGTAGCTGCGTGAGTAGTACGGGCCTTCACCGGCAGGGACGATCTCGGCGGCTTCCACAGACTCCTGGATCAGCCGCGCGTCGTCGGCGGACTCTGCTCGGACCGTGTCTGAACGTGCAGTGCCCGCCGCCCCGGAAAAGACCACCAACTGCGCCGATCTCGCGACTGCTTGACCTCCTGCTCATGGACTCGGATTCACCGCCGTTCGTGCCGGACAAGACCTCATCCGTGCTTGCGGAGGTACTCGCCGAAGTGGGGAACGGTGAACGCGATCGTCCCCCGTTCGGCCGAGTACACCAGGCCCTTCTTCATCAGCGAGTCGCGTGCCGGTGACAGCGACGACGGCTTGCGACCCAGGTGGTTCGCGACGTCGGCAGTCGGGACCGCGCCGTCGCCGGCCTCCGACAGTGCCGCCATCGCCCGCAGGTAGTCGCGCTCGGCGGGTGTGGCGCGCTCGTACCTCGAGCCGAAGAAGCCCACCGCGAGCTCTGCCTCTGCCTCGGGCGAGGCGACCATCACGTCGCCGCGCGCGACCGGACTGCTGGGGGCGTTGTCCCAGGTGACCTTCCCGTAGGCCTGGACGAAGTAGGGGTAGCCGTCGGTCGCGGCGTAGAGCGCGTCGAGTGCCGCCTTGTCGAAGGCGACCCCCTCGTCGGCAGCGGGAGCGACCAGCGCCTGGTCCGCGGCGGACCGGTCCAGCCGGTCGATGCGGACGTAGCGGAACAGCCGCTCCGAGTACGACTTCGAGGCCGACAGCACCGCCGGAAGGTGGGGCAGACCTGCCCCCACGACCACGAGCGGCAGCCCCTGCTGGGACAGCTCGTGGCACGCCGCGCACAACGCGGAGACATCAGGCTCGGGAACGTCCTGCATCTCGTCGACGAAGACGGCGATCCCGACCCCGACGTCGCGGGCGACCCCGGCGGCATCGACGAGCAGTTCGACCAGGTCGACCTCGATGTCGCCGGTGTCGGCGCGGCCGGAACTCGCCGGCACGTCGATGCCCGGCTGCCACCGGTCGCGGAGCCGGGCGCCGTCGGGCGCGGATCGCAGGGCGAACGCCTTCAGCACGCCGAGGAACGCGTCGACCCGGGCCGGGTCACGGTGCCGCGTCGTCAGCTCGCGCACGGCCATGTGCAGCGCACCGGCCAGCGGCCGGCGCAGCGACTGGTCGGGGCGCGCCTCGATCTTCCCGGTGCCCCACAACCGTCCGATCGCCTGCGAACGCAGCGCGTTGAGCAGAACGGTCTTGCCGACACCGCGCAGCCCGGTGAGGACGAGGCTGCGCTCGGGCCGCCCTCGCGCCACCCGCTCGAGCACGACGTCGAACTGGCGGAGCTCACGATCGCGGCCGGCCAACTCCGGCGGCCGCTGGCCGGCGCCGGGCGCATACGGGTTGCGTACCGGATCCACGATCGCACTCTATGGGCCCGTCTAGCGGAATCCGTAGATCCGGCTAGACGACGCGATACGGCGTGTCGCACGCGGGGGGACGGTGCCCACCTCCCATGATCATGTCGACTTTGCCGCCCATGAGGCCGCAAAGTCGACATGATCATGGGGAGTGACGGCGAGAGGGAACCCGGTGCGGCGGTCGCGGCGTCAAAGGGTTGTGCGGACGGCAACGACGACGACCAGGCCCGCCCGGCTCGTCGCGCAAGCGGCGATGACCTTGGCGCTGGCGTCGGCGCTTGCCGGATGTGGCGGCGACGACGGGGAGGCGACCGTGGTGACGACAACGCCCGCGATATTGCCGGAGCAGCCACAGACGTCGCTGACCATCGCCGTGAGCTACGGCGAAGCCGCGCAACCCGACGAGTGGACGCTGACCTGCGACCCGACCGGTGGAACGCATCCGGATCCGGCCGAGGCATGCGCAGCACTGGCCGAACTCGACCTGCAGATCCTGGAACCGGTTGCCGCCGACCAGACGTGCACACAGGTCTACGGCGGGCCGGAGACGGCGACGGTGCGGGGCACGTGGCAGGGCGAACCGGTGGACGCGTCGTTCTCCCGGCAGAACGGGTGCGAGATCGCGCGCTGGGACGCCGTCACCGCCCTTGTGGGCTGACCCGTCGGGCTTCAGGGGCGCGCCGGGCCGGAGCCGACTCCTGTCTTCTCTATCGCAGCGGCGATCTCGTCGAGGTCGATGTCATCGAGTGCCAAGCTCCCTGCGGCAAACCAGTCCCCGATCTGCTCAGGGTGTCGCGCGCCGACGATCGCGCCGGTGACACCGCGGAAGGCCAGGGTCCACGCCACCGCGACCGCCGCCACCGAAACGCCGTGCCGTTCCCCGACCGGGCGTAGGGCATCGGCCAGCGCCAGGTGGCGCGACAGCGCCGGCTCGGTGAAGTCCGGATGGTGGCTGCGCCAGTCATCAGGCCCAAGGGCGGCGACGCGCTCGGCGCTGAACGTGCCGGAGAGCAGGCCAGACGCCATCGGGCTGTACACGATCGCCGCCGTGCCGTGCTCGGCACACCACGGCAGGACGTCGGCCGCCGCGTCGCGGTAGACCATGCTGAATTTCGGCTGCAGCGAGTCGACGTGACCCTGCGCTTCAGCCGCGTCGAGCGCTGGTACGTCGTAGTTGGACAACCCGACCGCGCGGACCTTGCCCTGGTCGCGAAGGTCGACGAAGACCGGCCAGTACTCCTCGAGCGGCGTCCCGTCCAGCGGCGGCCAGTGCATCTGGAACAGGTCGATCCGTTCGACTCCCAACCGGCGCAGCGAGGCCTCGACCTCAGTCCGGATGCTCGCCGGTGCCGCCACCCTGGCCGGCTGCGCCATCGGATCGTTCGCATCCCAGGCCAGTCCGGCCTTGGTGAAGACGAAGGGCCGGTCTGCGTCGGAGAGCCCGCGAAGCGCTCGACCGACGACCTCCTCGGAGTGCCCGTGCCCGTAGATCGGCGCAGTGTCGATCCAGTTCACGCCGAGCTCGAGCGCACGATGGATGGCGGCGACGGAGACCTCGTCGTCCTGCGCGCCCCAGGCGTCGGGCCAGCCGGCCCCGCCGATCGCCCAGGCGCCGACCCCGACCCTGCTGACGCGCATGTCGGTCCGGCCGAAGGGGACCGCGGGCAGGGACGGACTCATCGAGGCTCCTCGGTTCTCGGCATCCAGACCCGCATTGTCGACGGCCCGCGGTTGGCCCACGCGTGGTAGGGGAGTAGAGGGATGTCGACGTGCAGGGGCACCTTGCGCCCAGGGGGCCGGCGGTCGCCGTACGGCCACGGCGCGTCCGTGGGCTCCGCCATCGCGCCGGCGACGACGACACGCCCGCCGCGCTCGGTCGGATTGATCGCCGGATCCACCCGGACCGCCTCGACGTCGCCCCCGTCCGGCAGGTCCGTCGACTCCACGCAGTACACCAGTGGGCCCCGCTCGACCGCCACGGCGTCGCGCACCGCGTCGATCCGCGGGTCGGCCATGGTCCAGCGCGGAGCCATCGGGAGGTCGAGCCGGATCTCATCGCCGGTGACGAACGAGCGGGTGAGGCCGACGTACCCGCTCGGCACTACGCGGGTGGAACCGTCCGGGTCGACCAGGCTGGCCTGCCCGCCGGCCCAGGTGGGGACACGTAGCGAGATCGTCGCCACCCCGGCCGGGGCGTTGACGACCTGCAGGGTAACCGACCCGTCGTCCGGGTATGCCGTGCGCATCTGAAGGCCGATCGCCCGACCGTCGTCCAGCACGGTGTGCACGTCGGCGTCGGCGAACTGGTGGACCTGCACGCCGGCCTCGTCGGCCGTCGCCACATAGGCGGCGAGGCTGGCCAACGTGCGGGCGACGTTCGTGGGGCAGCACGACACAGCGAACCAGGGCGCGCGCAGACTCGACTCCGCCCGCTGGCTCGGCTCCTCCACGGCCGGGACGGCCCCCGGGCGCCGCTGGTGGAGTGTGTTCGCGTAGAAGAAGGCCCGCCCGTCCGGCGCGGTCGCGGCCGCGACGACGTTGTAGAGCGTCCGCTCGATCAGGTCGGCGTACCTCGGATCGCCGGTGGCCAGGAGCAACCGCCAGCTCAGCATCACCGATGCGACGCCCGCGCAAGTCTCCGAGTACGCGCGGTCCGGCGGCAGCACGAAGTCGTCGCCGAACGCCTCGTCCGCGTGCTGGGCGCCCATGCCGCCGGTGATGTAGGTCCGGCGCGCGACGGTTGCCGCCCATTGCCGGGCAACTGCGTCCAGCAACCTGTCGTCACCTGTCTCCACCGCGACGTCGACAGCACCCGAAGCGAGGTACAGGGCGCGGACGGCGTGGCCACGGAAGACCGTGGCATCGCGGACCGGTACATCGTCCTGGAAGTACGAGCGCCCGAACTCGATGTCCGCCAGGCTCTGGCGCCCGCGCCGCTCGACGAACAGGGAGGCCTGGTCGAGGTAACGCTGCTCGCCGGTCAGTCGGGCGAGCTCGACCAACGCCATCTCGATCTCCGGATGCCCGCAGATCCCCTGGTTGGCGTCGGGGCCGAACACCTCGCAGACATGGTCGGCGGACCGGCGGGCCAGGTCGACGAGATCGTCACGACCGGACACCCTGGCTCTCGCCACGCCGGCCTGGATCAGAAAGCCGTAGCAGTAGAGCTCATGACCTGCCTCCAGGTCGCTGTACCGGCGCGGCTGGCCGGGCCGGCCGAACGCTGTGTTGAGGTAGCCGTCCTCCTCCTGGACGGGGGCGATCGTGGCCGCGAGCTTTCCGATGGCGGCGTCGGCGGCCGTGCTGCCGGAGCGTCCCACCTCCCAGGCCATGGCCTCGATGAGCTTGTACACGTCGGAGTCGGAGAACTCACGCCCCCGGCGCTGCTCGGGCAGACGACCGTCCATGGACGCACGGAAGTTGTCGATCCAGCCCACCCGCTCCATCCAGGTCAGGCAGTGGTCGAGCGTTGCCGAGGAGTTGACCTCCTGACGCTCACCCCAGAAGCCGCCGACGAGGGTCACCTCGCCGAGCCCGAGCGGACGCAACCGGCCGATGGTGGGGACCACGGGCCGGCCACCACGCTCGTTGACAGGTCGCACGTCGGCCGGCACAGTGCGAGCACCCTCCTCCTCGGGCGGACGTCTGCGGTCCCTCATCCCTTGAGCGCACCCGACATGAACCCGCGCACGTAGTGACGCTGGAGCAGCAGGAACAGCACCAGGCACGGAATCGCCATGACGACGACACCGGCCTCCGTCGCGCCGAAGTCGATGGCGCCCATCGTCTGCTGCCGCAGGTTGGCCACGGCCAGCGGCAACGGGGCCTTGGCGCTGTCGCTGATGAGGATCAGCGGCGCGATGAAGTCGTTCCACGCGGCCAGGAACGCGAAGAGCGCGACCGTGATGATGCCCGGCCACACCGCGTACACGAGAATCCGCCGGAGCACGCCGAACGTCCCGCAGCCGTCCACGAGCGCCGACTCCTCCAGCTCGCGCGGAACGGCTTCGAACGAGATGCGCATCATGAACGTCGCGAACGGCAGTTGGTACAGCGTCAGGACGAAGGCCAAGCCCACGAGTGAGTTGCGCAGCCCGATCTCCCCCAGCAGCACGTACAGCGGGATCAGCAGGGTGGCGTAGGGCACCATCAAGATCGCCAGCGTCAGCAGGAACAGCGCGTCACGGCCCGGGAAGCGGAATCGGGCGAAGGCGTAGCCACCGAGGATCGACAGGGCGAGGGTGAACACCACGGTGAGCAGCGAGACGATCGTGCTGTTCATCAGGTAGGTGCCAAGGCCGGCGCCGTACTCCAGCAGGGTGCGGTAGTTGCCCCATCCGAACCCGGACTGCTGCGCGGTCGCCGGGTGGCCGCTGACCGATGCCCACGCACTCCACACCAGCGGGAACAGGAATATCACGGAAAGCCCGCCGGCGAACACGTAGAACGAGGTGCGGCCGACGACGTTCGAGGTCCTCATCGCGTGCCCCTCACGGTTCCTGGCCCCGGCGCAGGAACCGGAACTGCACGACGTTCAGGACCACGAGCACGACCAGCACGACCATCGAGATCGCGGCCGCCGAACCGAGGTTCAGCCGGAAGAAGGCTTCCCGGTAGATCAACTGCACGACGGTGACGGTCGTGTTGTCCGGCCCGCCCTTGGTAAGGATGAAGAACTGGTCGAACGCGAGCAGCGAGCCGGTGACGCACAGGATCAAGCAGAGCGCCAGCGACGGCCGTAGTAGCGGCAGCGTGATGCGGCGGAAGATCTGCCACGCGTTGGCACCGTCGATGCGGGCCGCCTCGTAGACATCGGCCGAGATGCTCTGCAGGCCGACCAGGAGGATCAGCATGAAGAACCCGGCGAACTTCCAGACGATCAACGCCACGGTGGAGAACAGGGCCATGTTCGGCGTGCCGATCCACGAGATCGGCTCGTCGATGAGGCCGAGCCGCTCGAGGATCGGGTCGAGCGGACCGATCGACGGGCTGTAGAGGCCCCAGAACAGCAGCGACGCGGAGGCCAGGCCGAGCGCGGCAGGAAGGAAGAACGCCGTCCTGAACAACCCGACCCCGCGGCGGGGCCGCTGGACCAACAGGGCGAGCAGCAGTGCGAGTCCCAGGAGGGCGACGGTGACGACGACGGTGTAGACGAGCGTGAAACGCACTGCCGGCCAGAACAACGGGTTGTCGGAGATCGAGGTGTAGTTGTCCGGGAAGTTCGTACCCCCGTTCCCGGTCAGCAGCGGCCAACGACTCGCCGACATCTGCGTGACGAGCAGCAGTGGGAGGACGAAGAAGATGACGACGAACACCGCCGTCGGGGCCGCGTATCCGAGACCGGACACCTTCCGTGAGCGCCACCACGGCCGGCGCGCCGCACTGCGCGGGGCTTCGCCCGGGGCCGGCGGGCGTCGCTGGACCGTCTGGCTCGACATCATCCTCCCCTCCGTCCCTGCTCAGGCGGGGGCCTTGCGGTGCGGGCCCACCCGCTTCGACCGGGCCCGCACTCATTCACCCGATGACGTCCGATCAGCTCCCCAGTGACGCCGTGATGGCCTCGTTGTCGGCATCGATGTTGGCGACGTCGCCGAACACCGCGTCGCGGACCAGGACGAGCCAGGGGCCCTGTGGGTCGTTGAACGTCTGCCCGAAGTTGATCGAGAACGGCGTCACGCCCTGGCCCGCTACTTCGTTGATCGCGACCAGCCGCGGATCCTGGTCGGAGTACTGGTTCGACGCCAGGTCGGCACGAGCGACGACGTCGCTGTTCTGGGCGACGACCTCGACCTGCGCCTCGTCGCCGAGCGACCACGCGAGGAAGTTCCAGGCCTGGTCGGGGACCTGACTGTTTGCCGCGATGCCGATGCTGTCCCCGCCGACGAAGGTGGACTCACCACCGTCGATTCCGCGGATCGGCGCGACACCGACGTCAAGGTCCGGGGGCATGAGACCAAGCGTGGTGGACGGCATCGGCATGATCCCGATGTTGCCTTCGGGGAACACGCCCGTCCACGTCGGTCCGGCCTCGTCCTGGGTTCCGGGCGCGACGATCTCGTCCTCGACCAGGCCGCGGTAGATGCTGTACACCGCCTTGGCCTCGTCCGAGTTCAGCATGGACTCCGTGCCCTCCTCGTTCATCACCTCGTGCCCGTCTGCCCACAGGCTGGGCCACCAGGTGAAGACCAGGCAGCCTCCACAGTTGCCACCGAAGAAGGTGCCGGAGATGTCGCCGCCGAGCGCGTCGATCGCGCGGGCGTGCTCCGCGAACTCCTCGAGGGTGGTCGGCGGCTGCTCGGGGTCGAGGCCGGCCTGCTCGTAAAGGGCCTTGTTGTAGAAGAGCACCGACAGGTCCATCGTGTGCGGAACGACGTACTGGCGGTCCTCGAAGGTTCCCACCTCGATGTGCGAGTGAGCCAGGTCGTCCGCAAACGGTAGTGCCGCGATGCGGTCGGTGATGTCCAGGAAGAGTCCCGCCGAGGTGTAGTTGGGCGCGAACACGACGTCCGTGGCGAACAGGTCGGGCAGTTCACCCGAGCCGGCAGCGGCGCCGACCCGCGCCTGATAGTCGTCGGTGGGGATGACGGTGAGGTTGACCTGGTTCTCGTGGGAGGAGTTGTAGGCCTCGACCAGGGCCTCGCTCTGGGTCTGGGTCGCAGCGCGTGTCCACATGGTGATCTCGCTGCCGTCGTCGACGCCCTCGGCGTCGGCTGCCGGTGTCTCGTCGCCGCCGGCCTCGGGCGTGTCTTCGTCGTCGCCGCCACAGCCGCTGGCGATCAACGCCAGGGCCGCCAGGGTCGTCACGAACCCGGCCGGGCGTCTGAGGCCGCGGGTGGTCGTTCCTCGTCTCATGATCGTCTCCCTGGAGAACCGGTTGGATGGAGTTCGAGTGTTCGCCACTGCCCCCGTAGGCCCTCGATTCATGACCTGGCCTGCTGCGAAAATGCCGAAAAGGTTTTCCGTGGACCATAAGACGGCCGGACCGTGGCGTCAATACCTCCTGGACTGCATATTCACCGAACTGGAACCCTATTGATTTCAGCATCTCACGGCCAGCTCCGAAAGGTTCCGTACACCGTTTCGTGACCTGGTGGTAGTGTCGCAGTCAGCCGCGAGAGGGCTGCGCGGGGACGGCCTGCTGGCCTCGAGCATCCGAGGAGAAGCCAGGAGAATGGACGATACGGCGGCTGCTCAGACCGGCGCGCGCAAAGTCACACTGACCGACGTCGCGCGGCTGGCCGGCGTCTCCGTCGCGACTGCTTCCAAGGCCCTCAACGGACGCAACCAGGTGCGTGCCGAGACTCGGGCGCGCGTGGTCGAGGCGGCCGAGCAACTGTCGTTCTCACCCAACGCGCTCGCGCGTGGACTGCTTGCCGGCCGGACCGGCACCGTCGGGCTACTGACCAGCGACCTCGAGGGTCGGTTCAGCATTCCGATCCTCATGGGCGCCGAGGATGCGTTCGGCGCGGGGAAGGTGGCCGTCTTCCTGTGTGACGCGCGCGGCGACGCGATCCGTGAGCAGCACCATGTCCAGGCTCTGCTCAGCCGCCGGGTCGACGGCCTCATCGTCGTGGGCAGCCGAACCGACCCGCGCCCGTCGCTCGGCCGCGATCTCGCCGTGCCGGTCGTGTACGCCTACGCACCGTCCGACGACCCGGCCGACCTGTCCATCGTCCCCGACAACGTCGGGGCCGGGCGGATAGCGATCGAGCACCTCCTGGCCTGCGGACGGACCAGGATCGGCCACATCACCGGCGACCCCACCTACGGTGCCTCGCGCGAGCGCGCCGAGGGGGCGCAAGCGGCGCTCGACGCCGCCGGGCTGCCGCTGATCGGCGACGTCCGCTACGGCAGCTGGTCGGAGGGCTGGGGCCGAGCGGCCGCGACGATGTTGCTGTCGCGGCATCCAGAGGTCGACGCCATCCTGTGCGGCAGCGACCAGGTGGCGCGTGGCGTGATGGACACCCTGCGTGAGCAGGGCCGTGAGGTTCCCGGCGACGTCGCGGTCATGGGCTTCGACAACTGGGAGGTCCTGGCTTCCAACGCCCGCCCTCCGTTGACCAGCGTGGACATGAACTTCGAGCAGGTCGGCCGCCGGGCGGCCCAAGCGCTGTTCGCCGCGATCGACGGCCAGCCGAGCTCGGGCACCGAGGCGCTCGCCTGTCGGGTCGTAATCCGCGGGTCGACCGCTCCACTCGGCTAGAAACGTCCCACCCCTCCCGGCCGTAATGGCCCGTAGCGGGGGCGCCGCGTGGGCGTGCCCCTGAGTTGTCAGGCCGGACAAGTGCGCAGCCGGCGGGAACCGACCGCCCGGGCCTGACAGGTAGGACGGTAGACGAGTTGTCATGCTCGGATGGGGACTTACCGCAGGTCGGTCAGTTGTCAGGCCTGGCAACTCGATGTGGCACCCGCCGGTATGACCCCCGCCGGACCGGTCGCCGAGTTCGGGCTGCCGTCGTTCACCGGAGGCGACTGGTTGCCCGAGCACACACCAGTGGGCCGATCACCTGTTGTCAGCAACCACTGTCGGAGTGCTACCGGTCGAGTTGCCGACAAGGTCGAGCGGTCGGCTCACCCGTGTGCCGGCCACCGCTACCCGCGTGGTCGTGCCGGTGATCCGCACCGGGCCGGCGTGCGAGCTGGTCACCGTACCGGTGCAGTCGACCTGATCGAAGATCTGGATCTCCTTGAGGCCGATGCCGAAGGTCTCGGTACGGGTCATCAGTGCCCGGACCCGTTGCGCGGTGATCTGCGGGAAGGTGGACCTCGTTGTCATTCGCCTGCGGCGCTTCGGGCGTCTTGATCTGGCCTGGCACGGCGACCCAGTCCGATCCGTCGTGGTACTGGATCGTGTAGGCCGATGGCTGCCGATAGGTGTTACTCGAGTTTGTTCTGCTGCGTGTCATAGCTCTTGTTCCCGGCCCGCCTTCGGCAAGGTGACCTGGCGCAAGCGTCAATGCCCGCTGGAGTGCACGGTCATCCGATGCTGGCCGAGCCCGTACTGGACGCCGGGCGTCAGAGACCCTGGGCGAGGCGGTAGTACGCCTGATTCCAGCGCATCTCCTTGGCGAACTCGCGTGCCGTGGTGTCGGCGTCGATCAAGAGCAGTTCCGTGCGTGCCATCACGGCGAAATCCGCGAGCTCCTCGGTACCGATGGCTGCCGACAGGACGGTGTGGTGCGGCGCGCCCGCCGTCAGCCACGCCTCAGCGGAGGTTCTCAGGTCGGGCCTCGGCTTCCACACGGCACGGGCGACGGGCAGCTTCGGCAGCGGTTCGTCCGGCGGGATGACGTCGACCTCGTTGGCAACGAGGCGGAAGCGGTCCCCGAGGTCGGCCAGCCCCACGACGACGGCGGCGCCGGGTGCCGCGTCGAATACGAGCCGTACCGGGTCCTCACGCTTCCCGATGCTCAACGGGTGGATCTCGCACGACGGCTTGGAGGCAGTGATGGTCGGACAGATCTCGAGCATGTGCGCACCCAGGATCTTCGGTTCACCCGGACCGAAGTGGTACGTGTAGTCCTCCATGAAAGACGTACCACCCGGTAGGCCGTCAGCCATGACCTTCACTGCCCGCAGCATCACCGAGGTCTTCCAGTCACCTTCGGCGCCGAAGCCGTACCCGTCCGCCATGAGGCGCTGGACGGCGATGCCAGGTAACTGGCGGAGTCCGCCGAGGTCCTCGAAGTTTGTGGTGAACGCCGCGAAACCTCCGTCGGTCAGGAAGTGCCGGAGGCCGATCTCGAGCCGCGCGGCGTAGTGCAGCGACCCGTGCCGGTCGCCGCCCAGGCGCAGCGCCAGCACCACGGAGTAGGCGTCCTCGTACTCTGCTGCGAGCGCGGAGGTGTCGGCGTCGGAGGCACCGTCGACCGCGGCGACCAGGTCGTTGACGCCGTAGGTGTTCACCGATACACCGAACCGCCGCTGAGCCTCGACCTTGTCGCCCTCGGTGACGGCGACGTCGCGCATGTTGTCGCCGAAGCGCGCCAGGCGCAGCGAGCGCAGCGCGGCGAAGCCGGCGGCCGCCCGCGACCATGCGCCGATCCGGCGTGCGACCGCGGGGTCGCTGACGTGCCCGGCAACGGTCTTGCGGGGGACGGCGAGGCGTGCCTGGACGTGTCCGAACTCCCGGTCGCCGTGCGCTGCCTGGTTCAGATTCATGAAGTCCATGTCGATCTCGGACCACGGCAAGGAGGCGTTGGCTTGCGTGTGCAGATGCAGCAGGGGGGTCCGCAGAGCGTCCAGCCCGGCGATCCACATCTTCGCCGGCGAGAACGTGTGCATCCATGCGATCACGCCGATGCACGCATCGCTGGCGCCTGCCTCCAGACAGATCCGCCGGATCGATTCGGCGTCGGTCAGCACTGGCTTCCAGACGATCCGCACGGGAATCGTCGCGGCGTCGTTCAGAGCCGCCGCTATCGCCTGCGACTGCACGGCAACCTGGCGCAGCGTGTCCTCGCCGTAGAGGCCCTGGCTCCCGGTCAGGAACCAGACCTGGCTGCGGTCGAGCGTGGCCTCCATCTCATCGCCTCCTCTGGCCATACACGTTCTGATATCGGTCGTAGAGACGATCGACGTCCGCTCGGGCGATCGGGATCGGCTCTCCGCCCTGGCGCGCGATGTGCACCGTGCGCGCGACGTCTTCACACATCACCGCCGCCTTGACTGCAGCAGACGCATCCACGCCAATCGTGAACACCCCGTGGTTCTGCATCAGGACTGCTGGCGACCGGTGACCAGCCAGCGTCTCGACGATGCCTCGGCCGATCGAGTCGTCACCGATCAGCGCAAACGGACCGAGGGGTATCTCGCCGCCGAATTCGTCGGCCATCGCGGTGAGGACGCACGGGATCGCCTCCCCCCGCGCCGACCACGCGGACGCGTACGTGGAGTGGGTGTGGACGACACCGCCGACATCCGGTCGGTGACGGTACACGTAGGCATGTGCGGCGACGTCGCTGGAGGGAGCGAGCGTGCCGTCGACCAGCGTGCCGGCGAGATCGCAGACGACCATCGCCTCCGGAGTGAGCTCGTCGTAGGACACACCGCTCGGTTTGATGACGAACATGTCGGCGCCGGGAACCCGCGCGGAGACGTTGCCGGCCGTCCACACCACCAGGCCGTACCGCACCAGCTCGGCGTGCAGGTCGCAGACGGTGCGGCGCAGCGCGGCGACGCTGGCAGGCAGGTGCATCACCGGGCCACCGCCTCGCGCCTGAGCCGGCGAAGACGGTGCATGACGTCGTTCGTCCCGCGCCCGAAGTAGTCGTGCAGCGTGCGGTACTCGGCGTAGAGGGCGTCGTAGGCCTTGGCCCGTTCCTGATCAGGGGAGTACGCGCCGCGCTCCACCCGGCCCATCGTGGCCGCCGCCGTCCGAACGTCGGGGAACGCCCGGGCCGCCACCGCGGCATGGATGGCCGAGCCGAGCGCCGGGCCCTGGTCCGACCCGATCGTCGCGAGCGGAAGGCGGGTGACGTCGGCGTAGATCTGCATGAGCAGCCGGTTCTTCAGCAGGCCGCCCGCGACGACGAGATCCGTGACCTCGACACCGGAGCTGGCGAACGCATCGACAATGGTGCGGGTGCCGAATGCGGTGGCCTCGAGCAGCGCGCGGTACGTGTCCTCGGGACGCGTGGCCAGGGTCTGGCCGAGGACCATCCCTGACAGCTCGTGGTCGACCAGCACCGAGCGGTTGCCGCCGTGCCAATCGAGTGCGACCAGGCCGTGTTCACCGACCTCTTGCGCAGCGGCCAACTCGGTGAGGTAGCCGTGCACGTCGAGGCCGCGCCGACGTGCCTCGTCGGCGTACTCGGGTGGGACCGAGGTGTCGACGAACCACCCGAAGATGTCGCCGACTCCGCTCTGGCCGGCCTCATAGCCCCAGAGCCCGGCCATGATCCCGCCGTCGACGACCCCACACATGCCGGGGACTTCGCGCAGCACTGCGCCGTTCATGATGTGGCACGTGGAGGTGCCCATGATCGCTACCATCTGCCCGGGCTCGACCGCGTTGGCGGCCGGTGCGGTCACGTGGGCATCGACGTTTCCGACGGCCACCGCGATGCCCTCGGGCAGGCCGGTCCATCCGGCCGCCTGAGCCGTGAGTCCGCCGGCCCGCTCGCCCAGCTGCGCGATCGGCTGCTCGACCTTCTCCTCGACGAAACCGGCGAAGTCCGGGTTCAGCGCCGAGAGGTAGTCGCGGGAGGGGTACCGGTCGTCCTGCCGGATCGCCTTGTACCCGGCCGTGCAGGCATTCCGGACGTAGACGCCCGACAGCTGCCAGACGATCCAGTCGGCGGCCTCGACCCAGCGCTGCATGGCGGTGTAGACCTCGGGGTCCTCCTCCAGAACCTGCAGGCCTTTCGCGAACTCCCATTCGCTGGAGATCAGACCGCCGTACCGGGGGAGCCATGGCTCGCCTCGTTCGGCGGCTACCGCGTTGATGCGGTCGGCGTGGTGCTGTGCCGCGTGGTGCTTCCAGAGCTTGACGTAGGCGTGCGGGTGATCCGCGAACTGCGGCAGTTCGGACAACGGTGTGCCGTCGGCGAGTGTCGGCAGCACGGTGCACGCGGTGAAGTCGGTGCCGATGCCGACGACCCGAGCCGGGTCGATCCCGGCAGCGGCGACGGCCTCGGGAACGGCCGTCTTGAGGACGTCGATGTAGTCGGCCGGAAGCTGCAACGCCCAGTCGGGCGGCAACCGTTCACCCGACGCCGGCAATGCGCGGTCGACGACTCCGTGGCGGTACTCGTGGACGGCGCTACCGAGCTCGGCCCCGTCGGCGACCCGAACCACGACCGCCCGACCGGACAGCGTGCCGAAGTCGATGCCGATCACGACGGCACCGGCGTTTCCTCGGCCCGTGGCCGTTTCGTCCGTTGCCCGTACTCCGACACTCATCCGTCTCTTACCTCGATTCAGGTGATGCAGTGCTCGACCGGACGATCAGCTCTGCGGGCACGACGATGCGGGGACGTTCGAGATCGCCTCCGCCGGCCGCATCGAGCTGGCCGACCAGCACCTCGATGCTCCGCCTGCCGACCTCGGCGAAGTCCTGGCGCACCGTGGTCAGGGGCGGCGCGAAGAACGCCGCCTCGGGGACGTCGTCGAAGCCGGCGACGCTGATGTCACCCGGAACGTCCACTCCCGCCTCGCGGAGCGCGCGCAGCACGCCCAGCGCCATCTGGTCGTTGGCGACGAACACCGCCGTGACGTCATGGCGTCGAGCTAGCACTTGGCCCGCCTCGTAGCCCGACAGCGGGCTCCAGTTCCCGCGGAGCAGGTCGGGCACGGCGGCGCCGGCTGCCTCCAGGGTCGAACGCCAGCCGTGAACGCGACCCTCGGCTTCGAGCCAGTCCGGCGGGCCGGCGACGTGCCACACCGTCGAGTGGCCGAGATCGAGCAGGTGGCGTGTCGTGACCGCTGCCCCTGCTTCCTGGTCGACACACACCACGGGCAGGTCCGGGGCACTGCCGCCCTCCACTGCGACCACGGGTACGTCGAGATGGAGGTCGACCAACCCCTCCGCGGCCGGTCGCTGCGGCGCGATGACGACCAGTCCGTCCACCGACTGCCGGGCCAGGTAGTCGATCGCCTCGCGGACCGCGTGCCGGGAGATCGTCCGCAGGCTCACGATGCTCACGAAGTACCCTGCGTCGCGGGCGGCCCGCTCTACTCCGAACAAGGTGCTGGTCGGCCCGTACAGCGTCGTGTCCAGCGCGACCACCCCGAGCGTCTGCGTGCGACGAGTGACAAGGGCTCGCGCCGAGAAGTTCCGTCGGTACGCGAGCGCGTCGATCGCCGTGAGCACACGGTCGCGTGTGGTCGCCTTCACGTTCGGGTGGTCGTTCAGGACCCGGGACACGGTCTGGTGCGACACTCCGGCGAGGCGGGCGACGTCGGTCATGATCGGGCCGCGCCGAGCCGGAACGGGCGGCATGGGCTACGGCACCTCCGGATCATGCATTGAGGACGATCCGAAACATTGTTAACGTTCACAACTGGCCGGTCAAGGATCCGGGCATCCAGCACGGGTCGCTCAGTGCGACGACAGATCGTCGATGCGGGCCATCTCGGCCGCGGTCAGCGAGAAGCCGAACACGTCGAAGTTGGCTGCGATGCGCTCCCGCCGTGCCGACTTCGGGATCGCCACGAATCCGTGGTCGATGTGCCAGCGCAGGACGACCTGCGCGGGTGTGGCGCCGTGCACCGACGCGACCTCGACGAGCACGGGGTCGCGGAGATCGCTGGCGCGGAACGGGCTGTACCCCTCCAGTACGACACCGCGGGCGCGCAGTTCCTCAGCCCGACGTCGGTCGTGCAGACGGGGCGACCACTTGATCTGGTTGACCGCCGGCGTCACGCCCGTGGCGTCGGCGATGTCGTCGATCTGTGCCGTGCTGTAGTTGCTGACGCCGATGGCACGGGCCGAGCCCTTGTCGCGCGTATCGACGAACGCCTGCCAGGTCGTCACGGAGGCCCGGCGCGACGGTGGCCAGTGGACCAGCCACAGATCGACGTAGTCGGTACCCAACGCGGCCAGGCTGGCCGTGATGACCTCGCGTTCGCGCCCGACGTCGCTGGGGTGCAGCTTCGTCGTGAGGAAGACGTCCTCCCGGGCCACGCCACTGTCGCGCAGCGCCCGGCCGACCTCGGCCTCGTTGCGATACAGCGTGGCGGTGTCGATGTGGCGGTAGCCGACATCGAGCGCGATGCGTACGGCGTCGTAGGCCTCACGGCCGTACATCTGCCAGGTGCCGAATCCGAGCAGGGGCATCGAGCCGCCGTCGGCCAGGGTCACGGTGTCGTCACTCATCACTTCAGCAACCTCGAGAGGCGTCGGTCGGCCAGCGGCTTCCCGCCGGTCTGGCAGGTGGGGCAGTACTGCAGGCTCGAGTCGGCGAAGGACACCTCGCGCACGGCGTCGCCGCAGACGGGGCACGGTTGGCCGGTACGCCCGTGCACACGCATCCCCGACCGCTTCGAGTCCTTGACGTCGCGGGCGGCCAATCCCTGCGAACGCTTCACGGCGTCGCGCAGGGTTCCGACGATCGCATCGTGCAGCATCGCCACCTCGTCGTCGGTGAGCGTCGTCGACGGGTGGAAGGGCGAGAGCCGCGCCACGTGGAGCACTTCGTCGGAGTAGGCATTGCCGATGCCGGCGACGACGGACTGGTCGCGCAGTACGCCCTTGACCTGGGAGCGGCCCGCGTCATCGAGGATCGCGCGCAACTTCTGGACGGTGAACTCGTCGGACAGTGGGTCGACGCCGAGTCGCGCGATGCCGGGCACATCGGCCGGGTCGCGCACCACGTAGACGGCCAGCCGCTTGCGGGTCCCGGCCTC
>JBOGDU010000117.1:0-9194 GCA_050743145.1 Jiangellaceae bacterium
CACAGATCGCGATCGAGGACGACGGCACGATCTTCATCGGCGCCGAGGAGGGCCCCGCAGCCGAGGCCGCCCGCGCCCAGATCAACGCCATCGCCAACCCGACGATGCCGGAGATCGGCGAACGCTATCTCGGCACCGTCGTGAAGACGACGAGCTTCGGCGCGTTCGTCTCGCTGCTGCCCGGCAAGGACGGCCTCGTGCACATCTCGAAGCTGCGTGCCCTGGCCGGTGGCAAGCGGGTCGAGAACGTCGAGGACGTCGTCTCCGTGGGCCAGAAGATCCAGGTCGAGGTCGCCGACATCGATGACCGCGGCAAGCTCTCGCTCTCTCCGGTGGTCGAGGAGTCCGCTCCGACCACCGACAAGGTCGACGCCGTTTCGTGAGCCGGGCGGCGCACACCCGAACGGTGCTGCGGGAGGACGGCGGAGGCGTCGTCCGCCGGACCGTCCTCCCGGGCGGGCTGCGCATCGTGACCGAGTCGGTCCCGACCGTCCGTTCAGTGGCGTTCGGCGTCTGGGTCGGGGTCGGCTCGCGCGACGAGTCCCAGGCCCAGGCCGGCGCTACCCACTACCTCGAACACCTCCTGTTCAAGGGCACGCAGCGCCGGTCGGCACTTGAGATCTCGGCGGCGATCGAGTCCGTCGGCGGTGAGGTGAACGCGTTCACCGCCAAGGAGTTCACCTGCTACTACGCGCGGGTGCTCGACGACGACATCCCGCTGGCCGTCGACGTCATCTCCGACCTGGTGACGTCGTCTCTGGTGACTCCGGAGGACGTCGATTCCGAGCGCGACGTCGTGCTCGAGGAGATCGCGATGCGCGACGACGACCCGTCCGACGCGGCTCACGAACTCGCGGCCGAGCGGCTGTGGGGCTCGTCGCCGCTGGGACGCCCGATCCTCGGCACGGTCGACAGCATCGGGTCGCTGTCGCGCGAGGTGATCAACCGGTACTACCGGCGCAGGTACCGCCCGCCGGCGATCGTCGTGGCCGCCGCTGGCCACCTCGACCACGCCACGGTCGTCCGGCTCGTGCGCAGGGCGTTCGCCCGGGCCGGCTTCCTCGACGGCGACGCCGCACCCGACGCAGCACGCATGGGTGGCCGGGCACCACGGGCCGGCTCGGGCGTCGCTGTGCTCGACCGGCCGATCGAGCAGGCCAACGTGGTGCTGGCCGCACCCGGGCTCGCTCGGACCGACGAACGCCGGTTCGCGCTGGGCGTTCTCAACGTCGCGCTCGGCGGCGGCATGTCATCCCGGCTGTTCCAGGAGATCCGCGAGAAGCGCGGCCTCGCGTACTCGGTCTACTCGTACTCGGCGCAGTACGCCGACACCGGGTCGTTCGGCGTCTATGTGGGGTGCCAGCCCAAGAAGGTCGACCAGGTGCTCGCCCTGTGCCGCGAGGTCCTCGCCGACGTCGCCGAGATCGGCCTCACCGGCGACGAGCTCGCGCGGGGCAAGGGCCAGCTCCGCGGCGGCCTCGTGCTCGGCCTCGAGGACACCGGGTCGCGCATGGGCCGGCTGGCCAAGGGCGAGCTCGTCTACGGCGAACACCCCAGCGTCGACGAGCTGCTGGCCCGCATCGACGCGGTCACGCTCGATGACGTCCGGTCGCTCGCGGCCGAGTTGCTGTCACGTGCTCCGGTGCTGGCCGTCGTGGGCCCGTTCGACGACCCGGCTCGCTTCGACGCCGCCGTCGCCTGACGTCGGCCGCCCGAGCCCGTAGGGAAGACTTGCGGTATGAGCATTGCCGTGGCAGTGATCGGTGCCGCCGGACGGATGGGCCGCGAGGTGTGCCGGGCCGTCGAGGCCGCCGACGACCTTCGGCTGGTCGGCCGCTTCGATCTCGGCGACGAACTGGGCGACCTCGGTGGTGCCGACGTGGCCGTCGAGTTCTCGGTTCCGGCCGCCTCCGTCGACAACGTGCTGCACGCCGTCCGGCGTGGTGTCCACGCGGTCGTGGGGACGACAGGCTGGACCGACGAGGGGCTGGAGAAGGTCCGTTGGGCACTGGAGACCAGCCCTGGCACGGGTGTGTTGATCGCGCCGAACTTCTCCCTCGGCGCCGTGCTGATGATGCGCTTCGCCGCCCAGGCGGCACGCTTCTACGAGTCCGCCGAGGTCGTGGAGCTGCACCATCCGGACAAGGTCGACGCACCCAGCGGCACCGCCGCGCGGACGGCGGGCCTGATCGCCGAGGCCCGCAAGGGCGGCGGCCTGCCGCCGGTCCCCGACGCCACCGCCACGGCGCTCGACGGCGCCCGCGGTGCCGAAGTCGACGGCATCAGGGTGCACTCCGTACGGCTGCGCGGGCTGGTCGCGCACCAGGAGGTCCTGCTCGGGGCCCCGGGGGAGCAGCTGACGATCCGCCACGACTCGTTCGACCGGGTGTCGTTCATGCCAGGTGTCCTGCTCGGGGTGCGGCGCGTGGGCGGCATGCCCGGGCTCACCGTCGGGCTCGAGCACCTCCTGGACCTGTGATGGACCTCAGCGCCTTCTACGCGATCGTGTCCGGCATCAACTTCACGTTGCTCGGCCTGTGGTGGGTGGCTGTCAAGGAACGCTCGGACATCGGTGGTACCGACGCCGCGCGGCGCCGGATGGCCTACCTGGTGTCGCTGGGCTTCGTGATCCCCGGCACGGTGTCCCTGCTCGCGCAGGTCGCACCGCAGGAGCCGATCCTGTGGCGGGCGTCGTTCGCGGCCGCCGGTGTCGCGGGCGCGATCGGGATCGCCATGCTGGGTCGGGCGCTTCGCGAGCTGACCGGCGAGACGCTGCTGGTCCGCGTCCTGTGGTGGGTCGCGGTCCCGATCTACGTGCTCGTGGCTGTGGTGGCGGCGGTCCCGGGCATCCCGGACGCGCTGAACCTCGGCCTCAGTTCGATCGAGATCGAGGGCTTCCTGCTGACCCTGCTGGTCTTCCTCGGGGTCCAGGCCGCCTGGGTCGTCGCCATGACCCCCAAGGCAGAGAACGAGACGGGCGTCATGTGAGGGCCCGGAGCACGGCGGTGGTGGCAGCGGCAACGACGATGACCACGAGGAACGGCGCCCGCAGCAGGAGCGCGACGACGCCGGCGGCGAGCCCGGCCAGCCTCAGGTCGACCACCAACCGGTCATCGGCGCCGAAGGTCTCGACGGCGACGAGCGCCGCGAGCAGCGCGATCGGGAGCAGAGCGGCGACCCGCTGGACCTCCGGCCGCTCGAGCACCGACTCCGGAAGTGAGAGCCCCGCGAACTTGAGCAGGTAGCAGCCCACCGACGCGGCGATCACGGCAGACCAGATCACTGCTCCGCCTTCCGCGTCGCCGGTCCGAGCAGCCCGGCGACCAGCGCGACCGGAGCCGCCGCCAGTATCGGGATCCCGGCCGGCAGCAGTGGCACCAGTGCAGTCGCGACCGCCGCACCGGCGATCGCCACGACCCGGCTGGTGGTGTCGTCGAGCCGCGGCCACATCAGCGCGAGGAAGGCGGCCGGTACGGCCGCGTCGAGGCCGAGGGTCTCGGGGTCGCCGACGGCCGAGCCGGCCAGGGCACCGCCGAGCGTGCCGATGTTCCACAGCACGAACAGCGATGCCCCGGTCGCCCAGAACGCATAGCGCTGGTGCGCTGGGGACGACCGCGCGATGGCCATGGCCGTGGTCTCGTCGATCACCAACTGGGCCGCGACCGCGGAACGCCGGCCGCGGACGCCGAGCATGCCTGCCAATCGCACCCCGTAGAACGTGTTGCGAAGTCCGAGGAGAAGCGCGGCCGGGATGGCGGCGAGCGCCGATCCGCCGCCGCCGACGACACCGACGAACGCGAACTGCGAGGCCCCGGAGAACATCACCACGCTCAGCACGCAGGTCTGGGCGACGCTGAGACCGGACGCCACCGACACGGCTCCGAACGACGCGCCGAAGGCGGCCGCGTAAGCCGCGAGTCCCAGCGCATCCTGGCGGATCGCCGCGCGGTCCCGGTCCGTCCGCATCCCCACGACAGTAGCGACGAGGCCTGACAGGGCTGTGCCGGCCCGGGCGGGGTCAGCGTCGAGGTATCCGGGACGGGCCGACATTGGTGTCGAGCCAGGTGTTCAGCGGCGCGATGTCGCGCCACGCGCCCGCGACCCGCTCGGCGGCCGCCGCGGTGTGGACCCAGGGCGGCGACCCGAACTCGACCCAGGCTGCGAGGCCGCGGTACCTCAGCAGTTCGACCCGCGGGTGGTCGGCGGCGTAGCCGCGCGGCTGGGTCTTCAGCGCGTCGCCGCCCACGGTGTAACCGGCACCCCGCAACCGTTTGACCACGTCCTCGAGCTCCGGCCCGCTGCCCTCGTCGTCGACGGCCTCCCGGTACCTGCCGATCTGGTCGGTGGCCATCTGGTAGTAGCCGCCCGCCGCGAACAGTCCGGCGGCGGACACGTGGACGTAGTTCTCGCCGACGGTTGCGCCTTGCTGGTCCTTGTACGGGCTCTTGTCCCGGGCGAACCGGACGTCGCGATAGGGCCGGAACAGGTGGACCGGCCCGAACTCCGGCTCGAGCTGTCCGCACAGAGCGACCAGCGGCTCGCGCACGCAGGATTCGTACACGTGCTTGTGCGCGGTCCAGTAGGTCTTGGTGTTGTCGGCCTCGAGGCCTTCGTAGAAGTCGAGCGCCTCGACCGGGAAACCGGCGAACGTCATGACTCTCCCCACGTACCGGTGGCGACGGATCGCGGGCAGCCTAACCCGCGGTGGGAGGTCGCCCTCTGGAAGGATCGGCCGTCATGGATGCGAACCGGGTGGCCATGTGGTCGTGGGTTCTGCCGCCGATGCCGGCGGCCACGACACGGGCCGGCACGGTACGTGGCTGACCGCAGTGTCCGGGTCGCCTGGGCCGACGACGCCCCGGCGATCGGTGCAGTCCAGGCGCGAGCATGGAGCCGGTCGTACGCCGACGTGCTCCCACCGGCCGTCCGCACCGAGATCGACGCCGACGGTTTCGCCGAGGTCTGGCGGCAGGCGATCACCAGACCGCCGACGGCCCGCCACCGAGTTCTCGTCGCGCTGGAGCGGAACGCCGTGGTCGGATTCGCGGCGACCGCGCCGTCCGAGGACGCGGACGCCGGCCCGGGCGACGCCGAGGTGGTCGCCTTCCACGTCGATCCCGACGCCCTCGGGGCTGGACACGGCTCCCGGTTGATCGCCGCCGTCGTCGACACCATGCGCGCCGACGGCTTCAGCCACGCCCGCAGCTGGCTGGTCGCCGGCGACGACGCCGTCCGGGGCTTCCTCGAGTCGGCCGGGTGGGCCGCCGACGGAGCACATCGCGAACTCGACCTCACCGGCGAGGGCAGCGCCGTCCTGCGCCAGCTGCGGTTGCACACCGACCTGCGGGAGGAGGCGTCCTCGACGTGATCACGAGAAGGTCGTCGCTTCCAGGTAGGCGCGACCCCGCGGCGAGAGCCGGTAGCCGACGTCGAGGCTCTCGGTCAACCCGAGGTTCTTCAGCTTGCGCACATCGATCTTGAACGGGCGGATCTCCCGGTCGAGGGACGCGGCGAGGTCCGCCGCCCGAGTAGCGGGACGGTCGCGGACGAGCTCGAGCGTGGTCCGCGTCCACGGTCCGTGCCGGCTGGCCCGGTCGAGCCGGACCAGCCGTGCGGAGATGGCGACGACCTCCGCGTGGTCGAGGTCGGCGTCGGCGGCCAGGTCCGCCCGCGGGTCGCCGGGCACGCGGTGGAACTCGATCCGGTACAGCGTTGCTCCGGGACGAGGCGGAATGTCGGCGACCAACGCGCGGGCATCGGGATGGCCGGCCCGGCGAGCCTCGTCGTCGGTGATCGCCGCAGGCTCGGTCGGGGCCACCGACGTCACCTCCACGATGCCGGCGGGCGTGCGGTACGGGCGGCCGGCGACCACGTGCGCGCGGTGCCAACGGCGGAACGTCAGCGTGATCGAGCCGTCGGCGATCCCGGGCCAGAAACGCTGCGTGAACAGCACCGCAGCACACTACGTGCGGACCCGCCCCCAGGCCGTCTCCTGCCATCTTGTGGCGGGTTGTACACGTCTCGGGTGCCCAGGAGGGGTTGCAAAGCCGCCACAAGTCGCGGCGCCGCCGTGGGCACCTAGGTCCGACAGGCTGGGTGTGACACGAGGACTACCGGTCTGCTGGACAGGTGTAACAACGCCGACCTAGGCTGAACCCATGGACTCCACCGGGACCGACCCGCGCGAGGCGGCATTCCAGGCACTCGTCGATGCCGACGGCCGGGTCGAGCCGCGCGACTGGATGCCCGACGCCTACCGGCGCTCGTTGGTCCGCCAGATCGCCCAGCACGCCCACTCCGAGATCATCGGCATGCAGCCCGAGGGCAACTGGATCACCCGGGCGCCGAGCCTGCGCCGCAAGGCGATCCTCATGGCCAAGGTGCAGGACGAGGCCGGCCACGGCCTCTACCTCTACGGCGCGGCCGAGACCCTCGGGGTGTCGCGCGACGATCTCCTCGACCTGTTGCACGCCGGCAAGCAGAAGTACTCGTCGATCTTCAACTACCCGACACTGACCTGGGCCGACATGGGAGCGATCGGCTGGCTGGTGGACGGTGCCGCGATCACCAACCAGGTGCCGCTGTGCCGGTGTTCGTACGGCCCGTACGCGCGAGCGATGGTGCGGATATGCAAGGAGGAGTCGTTCCACCAGCGGCAGGGCTTCGAGTCGCTGCTGACGCTGTGCCGGGGAACACCCGAGCAGAAGGCGATGGCCCAGGACGCGCTGGACCGCTGGTGGTACCCGAGCCTGGCCATGTTCGGGCCCCCGGACAGCGAGTCCACCCACACCGGCAAGTCGATGGCATGGGGCATCAAGCGGTTCAGCAACGACGAACTGCGGCAGAAGTTCGTCGACATGACGGTCCCGCAGTCGCACGTCCTGGGCCTGGTAGTCCCCGACCCCGACCTGCGGTGGAACGACGACCGCGGCCACTACGACTTCACCGCGCCGGACTGGGACGAGCTGCGCCGGGTCATCACCGGCGACGGGCCGTGCAACCGGCAGCGGGTCGAACACCGGGTCGCCGCGCACACCGAGGGCGCGTGGGTGCGGGAGGCCGCCGAAGCCTACACGGCCAAGCACGGCAGGTCGGAGGCCGCCGCGTGAGCGCCGAACCGCTGTGGGAGGTCTTCGTCCGCAGCCGCCGCGGGCTGTCGCACATCCACGTCGGCAGCCTGCACGCGCCCGACGCCACGATGGCGGTGCGCAACGCCCGCGACGTGTACACACGCCGGCAGGAGGGCGTCTCGATCTGGGTCGTGCCGGCCGCGGCGATCACGGCCAGCAGTCCGGACGAGAAGGACTCGTTCTTCGACCCGGCCGGTGACAAGGTCTACCGGCACCCCACCTTCTACGACATCCCCGACGAGGTGCGTCACCTGTGAGCGGACACCCGATCCCCCCGGGCACCTGGGACGGCGGTTCGAGCGGTGCCACGGCGCTGGAACCGCGGATCACCTACGTCCTGGGGCTGGGCGACGACGCGCTCGTTCTCGCCCACCGCCTGGGTGAGTGGATCGCGGCGGCTCCGCAGATCGAGGAGGACATCGCGTTGGCCAACATCGGCCTCGACCTGCTCGGGCAGGCGCGGATCCTGTTGAGCTACGCAGGCGAGCTCGAGGGCGCCGGCCGCGACGAGGACACGCTGGCCTACCTGCGCGACGAGCGCGACTTCCGCAACCTGCAGATCGTCGAACGCCCGAACGGCGACTTCGCCGTGACGATCGCCCGGCAGCTGGCCTTCTCCGCGTACCAGTACGAGCTCTACGACCGGCTGCGGGCGAGCGCCGACCCGACGCTCGCGGCAGTGGCCGCGAAGGCGATCAAGGAGGTCGCCTACCACCGCGACCATGCGACCCAGTGGGCGCTGCGGCTGGGCGACGGCACCGACGAGAGCCACCGGCGCATGCAGGCCGGGCTCGAGGACGTCTGGCCCTATGTCGCGGAGATGTTCGACCCCGACCCCGATCTCGCCGACCTGGTGGCGAACGGCGTGGCCACAGATCCGGGCACGTTGCACGAGCCCTGGGTGGCATACGTTCATCCCGTCCTCGAGCGGGCGACGATGGACGTCCCCGAGCCGGCCTTCCACGGCCGTGGCGGCCGCCGCGGCCTGCACACCGAGGTCATGGGCTATCTGCTGGCGGAGATGCAGCACCTGCATCGTGCCCACCCGGGAGCGACGTGGTGACCGCGACCGTCACCGAGCCCGACCTCCGCGCGCTGGTGGCCGGTGTGCCGGATCCGGAGCTGCCCGTCGTCACCATCGGCGATCTCGGCGTCCTGCGCGACGTCCGGGTCGACGCGGCCGGGCACGTCGTCGTAGAGATCACGCCGACGTACTCCGGCTGCCCGGCGATGGAGGCGATCTGCGACGACGTGCTGGCCCGCCTCGGCCGGCACGGCTACGACGACGCCGAGGTGCGGCTGGTGCTGTCGCCTGCGTGGACCACCGACTGGATCACCGCGCGCGGGCGCGCAGCTCTGCGTGAGTTCGGGATCGCACCACCCGGCCCCGCCGGGCCGGTCGCGCTGACCCTGTCGGTGCGCTGCCCGCGCTGCGGTTCTCCCGACACCCGCGAGGTCAGCCGCTTCGGCTCGACCGCGTGCAAGTCACTGTGGACCTGCCGCACGTGCCTCGAGCCGTTCGACCACGTGAAGGCCCTCTGAGTTGACCACCCTGGCACCTGCCGCGACCGCGCCACGGCGGCACTCGGTCTTCCACCGGCTCCGGGTGTCGGCGGTCGAGCGGCTCACCGATGACGCCGTCGCGGTCACCTTCGAGGTGCCGCCGGACCTGGGCGACGCGTACGCGTTCGCCGCCGGCCAACACGTCAACGTGTCGGTGCCGGGCGGCGACGGTGTCCGGCGCAGCTACTCGATCTGCTCACCGGCCGGATCGGGACTGCTGCGCATCGCGGTCAAGCGGATCCCGGACGGCACGTTCTCGGCGTACGCCCTGTCGACGCTCGCACCCGGCGACGAGCTCGACGTGATGACACCCGCCGGGCGGTTCACCCCCGATCTCGACCCGGTGCAGGCCAAGCACTATGCGGCGATCGCCGCCGGGAGCGGCATCACGCCGGTGCTGTCGATCATCACCACCATCCTCGGTGTCGAGCCGGAAAGCCGCGTGACGCTGGTCTATGCCAACCGGACGAGCCAGTCGGTCATGTTCCTCGACGAGCTGGC
>JBOGDU010000118.1:0-2566 GCA_050743145.1 Jiangellaceae bacterium
ATCTGGGGCGCGATCATCGACCGCGTCCTGCGGCGGCCCGCAGTCAGTCTCGCCGTCAGTACCGCCGCACTGGTGGCCATCGCGCTGCCCGCCTTCGGGCTCAACATCGGCACCGCCGGAGTCAGCACGCTCCCCGACGACTTGGCGGCGAAGCAGGGCTATGTCGCCCTGCAAGGCGACTTCGCGGACCAGACGGTGAACCCGGTCCACGTGGTCGTGGCGAACAACACCGGCGCGGTCTCGACGGCGCTCGACCAGCTCAGCGGTCGACTCGGGGCCGACGCGCGCTTCGGGACCGGGGAGATCCTGGAGGGCAGCGGTGGTGTCGCCGACCTCGTCGTCCCGGTGCGCGGCGATCCCACCGGCGAGGAGGCCATAGCGGCCGTGCGCGACCTGCGTGAGCAGGTTGTTCCCGCGGCGTTCGATGGGACCGATGCCGACCCGCTCGTGGGCGGGACCACGTCGGAGACCATCGACTACCTCGACAACGTCACGAATCCGGCGCCACTCGTGTTCGCGTTCGTCCTTGGCCTCTCCCTCGTCCTGCTGACGATCGCCTTCCGCTCGGTCGTGATCGCCAGCACGGCGATCGTGCTCAACCTGCTCTCCGTCGGTGCGGCGTACGGCCTGCTCGTGCTCGTCTTCCAGAACGGCGTCGGCGCGGACCTGCTCGGCTTCCAGACCGTGGACTCCATCGAGGCCTGGGTTCCGCTCTTCCTCTTCTCGGTCCTGTTCGGCCTCTCGATGGACTACCAGGTCTTCTTGCTCAGCCGCATCCGCGAGCGCTTCGACCAAGGTGCCGACACAGCCGCTGCCGTCCGTTGGGGCGTCGCCTCGACCGCCCGGATCATCACCGGCGCCGCACTGATCATCGTCGCCGTCTTCTCCGGCTTCGCCCGTGGCGACCTGGTCATGTTCCAGCAGATGGGCTTCGGCGTGGCCGTCTCACTGCTGATCGACGCCACCGTCATCCGATCCGTCCTACTCCCCAGCGCCATGGTGCTGCTCGGCGACCGCAACTGGTATCTCGCCCGCTGGCTCGTGTGGATTCCGCACCGCGAGGTCGAGGGGCACGTGGAGGCGAAGCCTCAGCCCAGCCTCGTGTAGGCGTGCTGGGCGGCGAGATCGGCGTCAGGTCAGCTGTCGGACCTGCTGGCGATAGGCAGCCGGCGTCATCGAGGTCTCGCGACGGAAGTGCTGGCGCAGGTTGACCGCGGTCCCGAGCCCGACCCGGCTCGCGATCACTTCGACCGGCAACGTCGTCGCCTCGAGGAGGTCTTGAGCACGAAGGATGCGCTGGTGGGTGAGCCACCGCATCGGTGTCGTGCCGGTCGTCTCACCGAACCGTCGGGCGAACGTCCGCGGGCTCATCGCGGCGAGCCGCGCGAGTTGCCGGACGGTTACGGGTTCGTCGAGGTGCTCGAACATCCAGTCCATGACCGGTGCGAGCGCATTGTCGAACGACGAGACCGGCACGGGCGTGAAGGCGAACTGCGACTGTCCTCCGTCGCGGTGTGGGGCGGTCACCAGTCGTCGGGCCACCTGGTTGGCGACGTCCGGTCCATAGTCCAGCCGGACGATATGGAGAGCGAGGTCGATCCCGCTCGCAGTGCCGGCCGAGGTGAGCACCTGCCCATCGTCGACGTAGAGAAGGTCCGGCTCCACCCGCACCCTGGGGTACCGCCGGGCCAGATCGTCGGTGTCCATCCAGTGAGTGGTCGCCGTGCGCCCGTCCAGAATGCCCGCCGCCGCGAGCGCGAAGGCGCCTCCACAGAACGACACCATCCGGGCTCCGCGCGCGTATGCCGCGCGGAGGGCGCCGACCATCGCCCGAGGAGGCTCGTGCGGGCAGGCGGGAACGATCACGGTGTCGGCGTCGTCGAGCGCCTCGAGCCCGAAGGGCGGGTCGAGTGTCCAGCCTCCGTTGACCACGAGCGGCCGGACCACGCCGGCCAACCGGTGCTCGTACCACTCGACGCCGAGCTCCGGCCGGCGCAGCCCGAACACCTCGCACGACACCGCGAGATCGAACGGGTTGACTCCTGGGGAGAGCACGGTCACGACCTGATGCACCATGGCGCCACCTTCCTGCGCGCATCAATTGACGATACAGCTGCTGGCAGGATCGTTTCGTTGCCTGGCGCTCCGCCGTCTCGCCGGTGCCACCGCTCCGCGCGACGCTGGCGATCGGAGGAGGAGCGACATGGACACTCAGGTCAATGGCGCCCGGCCGGGCGCGGACATGCCCGCGCAGCACCCGGGCGGGCAGGCGACGGGCGGTGAGCCCGGCGGGGTCGAGTTGCTGCAGTTCGTCCGAACGCTGTGCAGCTCCTCCAGCAAGGCGGAGCTACGGCATCGCTTCATCGCGGGATTCGGCCGGCTCTTCGATCTCCCGATGGGCGCGTTGTACACCGTCGATCCGTGGACCGGGCGTCAGCAGTGCGTCGCCTCGTGGGGTGTCAGCGACAGCTTCCTGGCGCGCTACGAGCGAGGCGGGCGGGAGCTCAACTGGCTGCAGGGAAACCTGGACGCCACCGGGCACGCGGCCTACAACATGGCGCTGATG